>JBDUAZ010000066.1:0-4069 GCA_040004385.1 Chthoniobacterales bacterium
CTGAAGCCGATGACGATGGTGCAAATCGCGGACATCGTCGGCGTCCACGAGACCACGGTGAGCCGCGCGGTTTCCGGCAAATACATGGCCACGCCCCAGGGCGTATTCGAGATGAAGTACTTCTTCACGCCAGGTTATCAAACGTCGAGCGGCGAATCGATGAGCAACACGAGCGTGAAGGAAGCCCTCATGGATCTGGTGAAGAACGAGGACCCCGGCTCGCCCCTGAGCGACAAGGAGATCGTCGAAGTCCTAAGCGAACGCGGGATTCCAATTGCCCGGCGGACGGTCGCGAAATATCGGACCCAGCTCAACATTCTGCCGAGCAACATGCGGAGAAAATACTAATCCGCTTTGCCGGCGTGGTCTCCCAGGAAAGCACGCTGGAATGCAGTTGAGAGTTTCTCCGCTTCGTTCACAATGAGTGCGCAATGAAGACTTCTCTTCGCCGCATGGTCATCGGCGAGTGGCGCGGTTTACCGGAGAAGAAAGCGCGGCCCGATCGTTGTCAGTCAGCGGCCGATTTATTGCCGAAGCTTATGCAACGCCTCGGCTTGAGCGAGCGGTTGCACGAAAGCGAAGTGATCGAGGCATGGCAGGGGATCGTGGGGGACTTCATTGCGGCGCACTCCGCGCCCGTGAGTTTACGCGAAGGGATCCTTTACGTGCGCGTCCTCCAACCTGCGCTGCATTACGAGCTCGAAACAATTTCCAAAGCCGACATTCTGCGAAAACTGAAACGTCGCTTCGGCACAAAAGTGATCCGTGAGATTCGATTCCGCGTTGGCTAAATCGCCACAACCGCGATCAAAAGCCGAAGGTTTTGAGTTAGCTGAGGCATTGCGACTGCTAATGCTGCGCTGTTACGAGCCCAAGGTGTGACTGATCAGATCCACATCGAGCAGCTCGAGCTTTACGCGCACATCGGCGTGACGGAAGGCGAGCGGGCCGCGGCGCAACGACTTATTCTCACCGCGACCGTATGGCCAAAACGGCAATTTGGTGCGCTGGCCGATGACATCGCCAACACCGTCGATTATTGCGAAATGTGCGCGGTCGCGCGCAAATTTTCCGACGAGCGCTCGGGCTGCCTGCTCGAAACATTAGCGGATGGATTAGCGTCGCAGCTGCTGAAACAATTCCCGATTACTAAAATTCAGCTCGAGCTGCGTAAATTTGTTTTACCAGATGTCCGATATGTTTCCGTTAGCGTGACGCGCACGCATTCTGGGTTAGACTAAAATGCGAAAAGGAAGATTCTCGCAGAAGTTAACCGACACCGCGCTCCACTACAGCGAATCGGTTTCCTTGGATTGTCGGCTTTACCGACACGACATCGCGGGATCGATCGCGCATTCCCAGGCGCTCGCAGCGACCGGAATTATTACTGCCGATGAATCCGGCCAGATCGAAACTGGTCTGCGCGCGATCGAAGCGGAAATCGATGCGGGAAAATTTAGTTGGGACCGTTCGCTCGAAGACGTGCACATGAACATCGAAGCGGCGCTGACGAAGCGAATCGGCGCGGCAGGAGCGAAATTACATACGGCTCGCAGTCGTAACGACCAGGTCGCACTCGATCTGCGTCTCTTTGTGCGCGCGGAGATCCATGCGCTGTGTTTGCTTGTTAGAGCTCTGCAATCGGCGCTCCTCGATCTAGCGGAGCGTCATGCTGAAGTAGTCATGCCGGCTTACACGCATTTGCAACGGGCTCAGCCGATCGTGCTCGCACATTATCTTTTGTCTTTTGTCGAGATGCTGGGCCGGGACGAGGAAAGACTTCGTGATTGCGCGCGGCGTGCAGACGTTCTCCCGCTCGGCTCCGGTGCAGTTGCCGGTTCGACGATTGCGTTGGACCGCGAATTAATCGCCGCTCGCCTCGATTTCCCTGCACTCAGCCACAATAGCTTGGATGCGGTGAGCGACCGGGATTTTGTCTGCGAGTTCCTGTTTTGCCTCGCAATGATCGGAATGCACTTATCGCGCATGAGCGAAGATCTTATTTTATGGAGCACGACTGAGTTTGGTTTTGTCACTTTTAGCGACGACTTTTCGACGGGCTCAAGCTTGATGCCGCAAAAGAAAAATCCCGACATGGCGGAGCTAGCGCGAAGTAAAACCGGACGGCTTTACGGTAACCTGGTGGCGTTGCTCACAACGATGAAGGGACTTCCGTCCGCCTACAACCGCGACCTGCAGGAGGACAAGGAGCCGCTTTTCGATTCAGTCGATACTGTCGAAACGTCGCTGAGAATGTTCGCAGCCATGCTTCCAGGACTAACGATCAATGCGGAACGAATGGAGAGTGCCGCGAAAGATCCGAATTTATTCGCGACTGATCTCGCCGAATATCTTGTGAAGAAAGGCCTGCCATTCCGCGACGCGCATGAAGCGGTTGGGAAACTCGTCGCGCGTGCATCGACCATTGGAACGCCCTTGAACCAAATGTCATCCGCCGAAATGAAAGCGGCTTCGCCATTGTTCGGAGAAGGCGTCGCGCAAATATTCGAAAGTCGGTGGTCGCTTTCCCAACGAATCGCGGCTGGCGCGCCTTCGCCTGAAAACGTGACCGCCGAGCTAGCGCGATGGCGCGATTTACTGCGGTAAGTGTTCGCTTTTCAATGAGGCACTCCTAGCTTTTCCCCGTGAAGGACCACGGCAGCACGGATACGAGTGATGTCTGGCAAACGCTCGCTCTGACGAAAAACTTTCATAATTCGCACCTTGCAGTCGAAACCGTTGAAGTCCGCTCGCCCGCTCGTTCTGAGCCGATGTCGTGGACAGTAGTGCGCAGAAAAAAGGCGGTTGTCATCGCGGCGATGACTTCAGAGAAAAAATTCGTTCTGGTGCGGCAGGAACGCATCCCAATTCTTCGCGCGATTTGGGAAATGCCGGCAGGACAAATCGATCAGGGCGCCGACTCGAGCGGCAGAAGTATCGAGGAAGTTGCGCTCCGCGAGCTGGGAGAGGAAACCGGTTTCGAACTCTCTCCGGGTGGAGAATTGATTCCGCTCGGCTGCTACTTCTCGTCTCCGGGATTTACGGACGAGCAGGCTTATTTGTTTCTTGCATATCCGGTGCAAGCAAGCGCGCATGGTCATGCGCACGAGCAATCTGAGTCGATTCTGGATTGTCGCACTTTCACTGCGGCTGAGCTCGCGCGGATGATTGTCGATGATGAGATCGAAGATGCGAATACGCTGAGTCTCTGCGCGCGTCTTGCAGCGAACGGTTTCATTTCACTCGACCCACGCTAAGCAAAATTCGAATGGCGCTTCGCGATATTTTCAAGTTCCGGGAGTTGCCTGAAGGGGAGACGGCAAAGCCTTTCCTCGAGCACTTGGAAGATCTGCGTTGGACCATCGTCAAAATGGCAATCACGCTCGTGATCGCAATGATCGCTTGTTTCGCGTTCCGCTCGGCGCTCGTGCAGATCATGCAACGGCCCCTTTATGCAGTGGACCCTAAGATTGGCGCACTTCGCGCCCTTGGAATTACGGATTCGATCACGATCTCGTTTCACCTCGCATTCTACGCCGGCATCGTTCTCTCTTTTCCATTGCTTCTCTATTTCCTCGCGGAGTTTGTCCTCCCCGCGCTCACTACGAGGGAGAAACGCTTCACCTTTCCGGCGATTTTCGTCAGTTTCGCTCTGTTTCTCACGGGCGTGCTCGCCTGCTATTTCCTCTTGTTACCAAAGACAATTCTCTTCTTTTTTCACGACACCGAATCGCTCGGCTGGGCGCCTGCCTGGACAGTTCAGGAGTACTATTCTTTCGTCACGCGCTTCACGATTGGCTTCGGCCTCGCCTTCGAATTACCGGTAGTTGTTCTTGCACTCGTTAGGTTCGGTCTCGTCACCTACGCATTCATGGCGCGCACGCGACCTTATGCGATCGTGCTCATTTTCGTTCTGGCGACGATCATCACGCCGACGCCGGACATTTTAACTTTGATCGCAATGGGCCTTCCGATGTGCCTGCTTTATGAAAGCTGCATCTGGATTGCATGGTTTATGCAACGGCGAAGGTTGCGCGCGGCCGGAACATAAACGTTCCATGCAGATTTC
>JBDUAZ010000063.1:0-13663 GCA_040004385.1 Chthoniobacterales bacterium
GCAGCTGATTCGTAATCAGCAGGTCACGGGTTCGAGTCCCGTCTTCGGCTCCACCGTTAGTCGCCCCGTGGTCTTTTCCTCGAGGTGAAGCGGTCTCAGCGGATTTGGATTTAAATCGTCCTTTATCTATCAGGATTAGCGGGACTGTGGCCCGCTCCGGGCGCGAGATAGACGATGCCAATGTAATCTACGTATGCGGAAATCCAATCTCGCCGGATTAATTCCTGCGCTTGCGTGCGAGTCATCGATCCGGCGGCGACTAACTCGAGGAGCCGTTTTCCAAGCAGCTCTTTTCTGTGCGGGTTGTAGGGGCGGATTTTTAACGGCTGTGGCCACAGATTCGAAATATCGTCTGCGCCGCCAAGCTCCATCGGGATGAGATGGTCGATCTTGAACTGGCCCTGGCGCTCCCGAGGTATCCGATAACGCGCGAAGACGCGTTGCTGCATGTCGAACGTGACTCCTCGCAAATCACGTGAACCGCCAGCAACTTTGCCGGGCGTTAACGCCGGATCCGGCAGCATCAGTACCGGGTCCGAGCCGCCGGCAATTCCACAGATGGCAAAAATGAGAAGAAACAACGTTGTTCTCACTCTGGGAGATAAGCTCTCCGCAGCTTTCCGGATTGCAAACCGGGCCTAGAAAATGGCTCGATACGATCGAAAAGCGGTAATTGAATCAGGGAGTCGAATGAGATTGCCACCGGAATTTTGCAATTGTGAAAATGAATCTATCTTGGCACCAGCGAAAACGGCAAAATATCTTACGCTCAGAAGTTCGCTCGTCGAAACACCAAAAAGCAGGCTGTGATTTCCATTGTTATTCCCACGGTGAACGAAGCCGAGAACGTCGAACCTCTCGTGCGCCGTATCATGCAATGTGCGCCGCCGCCGGATGAAATTGTGTTTGTCGACGATCGCTCAACAGACGGAACAGACGAAGCTGTGCGAACGCTCGCGCTGACACATCCTGTTCGCTTGCTCGCCCGCGATTTTCCGGCCGGCGGACTTTCTGGTGCGGTTATCGCAGGCGCACGCGCAGCGCGCGGAGACATTCTTGTGGTTATGGACGCGGATTTGAGTCATCCGCCCGAACGCATCGCCGATTTGGTCCGGCCACTCTCGCTTGGCGTAGCCGACCTGGTAATCGGGAGTCGTTACATCCCGGGCGCATCGACGCCGGGTTGGCCCCTCTGGCGAAAACTTATGTCGCGCGTTGCCGCTGCGGTCGCTTTTCCCATGACAGGTGTGCACGACTCGCTCTGTGGTTTTTTTGCGATGCGACGTCATGCTTTTATTGACGCCACTTCGTACGCAACCGGATTCAAGATCGCGTTCGAAGCGATTATGCATGGTGGGCCCAACCTGCGCGTCCTGGAGATTCCGATCGTGTTTCACAATCGCGCGCGCGGAATTTCCAAAATGAGTTTCGGCGTGGCGATCCTGTTTTTCCTGCGCTGGATCGCGGCTGGATTCCGGCTCTTATCGCGAGAGCACACTCAGACGGGATACAAGGGCACGGAGGCTCTCGCCGCCGAAATCCCGTTGGACTGATTTTCAGTTCCGCGAGTTGTCTTCAGCCGCGATAGCTCGATCGCGAGCGCGACAAAAAGAAGAAGCGAGGCGAAAAACGTATTGCCGTACGTCTGCGCCCAAATCCGAAATGGGATTGTCAGCGCGAGCAGCAATATCGCAGCAACGGTGAAGGAGAAGAGCAGGAGATTAGCGTGGCGCAGCAGCCGTTGCGTGATCACGGTGAACGGATAGAGCAGCCACGCGTAGAGGTAGCCGAACGAGAGCGGTGTAAAAATCAGCATCAAAATCAACAGCAACGCGAACTCGATCGCATCACTCTCCGGCGTGCGTTGATCGCGCCGCGGCATCGCTCCGGTGAAGGCCAGGCCTAGAGCGATTCCGCAAATAACGACGATGATGTTCACCGTTGAAAAGCGCAGGTTCGCGAAATTGACATAGACCGGCTCGTGAAGGCCGTATTTGAAATTCGAATCGACGCGACGCAGCATGCGATTGGCGACACCCCAGATCGATTGGTTCTTCCAGGAATTACTCCGTTCCGTTCGCTGCGCGACGCCGGTTTCGTCGTATTTAAACAACATCCCATTCGCCCAACGCTGGAGATCTTCGCGGGCCCGCGAATAGCCTCGGAACGGCGTTGGAAGTGCGACGACGAGAAATCCAAGCGCCAAAGCGAGCGAGATTGTCGCGATCCAATAGCGGCGGTAAACGAGGTAGACGATTGCAATTAACGGAAAAGCTTTGATGGCGGCTGCGCCAGCGATCAGCACTCCCGCGAGGACATTATTGCTGGAACGAAGCGCGACAAAAGCGCCGAGCATCAGTGCAAGCAGCAAAAGGCTCGGCTGGCCGAGAAGGAAATTTCCCCAGACGTAGACGACCACGATCAGGTTCGGAATAAGATAGAGCAGCACATCAGCTCGTCGTCTGTTGCCTGTCGCGAGGCGGACGGAAAACAAAATACTCGTGATCCATGCCGCCGCGTTGATCACCACGAGCATCGTAATCAGACCAGTTTTCCCAAGGGCGCTAACCGGCGCCAGAAACAGCGCGCAGGAAGGCGGATACATAAACGGGAATTTGTGGAACGGGGGCGGGTAAATTTCGCCTCCGCGCAGGACTAATTGTCCCGTGTCGTACCAGACGATGTAATCCTTGATGCTGTGGCCGCGAATACAGTGCAGGATCGGCACGACGGCGAATACGAGCAGGACGGTCGCGAAAAAAGCAACGAGCGCGCGACAACCTGCGTCGCCATTAAGGCGCGCGCGGAGGGCTGCGAGCGGCGAGCTCTGAACGCCAGGAGTGAAGGTCACGTTCGGGGCGCTCTACCGGGGCTGCGAAATGGAGGCGGCCTACGCCGCGCAGCGGGAATATTTATCATCCCCGTTGCGACTAGAAATGCAGATGACTCGCCAGCCAAACCACCGCCACTGCGAGTGCAATAATCAAAACCAAAAACACTATGCGGCCCTCGCGTTTCTCTTTGCGCAAGGGCGCACGCCGGCCGGCCCCCGCACCATCATCACCCCAGCGCTTATCGTGCAGCGCCATCGAAACGTCGAGCCGGCTGTGACCCTCGGTTGCGCGCATAAGAAGCTCTTCTCGCTGACGGCGCGAAGTTTCTTCGGCGACGCGCGGCGCTTCCGCGATCATTCGCTCGAGTTTTTGCATCTCGTCCCGCAGCTGCGTCTCGCGGCGCGCGAGTTCGTCCTGTTTCTGGTTAAGCGGCGTTTCCGATTTTGGAAGGCGACGACGCATGCGGCAAAATCACTGCGTTTTCGCAGCCATCCAAAAGAATAGCATCAGCCCGACAATACCAAAAATGATCAGCGGAAGAGTAACCGCCAGGCCGATCTGCATCCACTGCACGAAGCTTTTTCCGCCCGCCAATCCGGAACCACTACCTGATGCCGCATCCGGCAAATCGAGGTCGGTTGCATCACCACCGGCATCGAGCCGGCTGCGTTGCTGACTAAATTCCGTTCGCGCATCGTCGACAGTGCTAAGCGCGCGGCTTAATTCCTTGGGAAGTTCCGCGGGGTTCCAACTCTTTGGCTCGATTGCCTCGAGTAGTTGCAAATGCTGAGTAAAGCTTTCGTGCATCGCGCGGATTTGCTCGAGTTTCCTTTGTGATTCGTAACCTTCGCGTTCCAGAATAACGAGCGAGCGCGACAATTTATCAGTCATCTCAGCGCGGCCGCGTTCCAGCTCTTCCTGTCGCCTGCTGAGCTCTTCGAGCTCGCGTTTTTGCTTCTCGATTTGTTCCTGCTGCCGCTTCAGTTGCAGGAGTTGCTCCTGCGCCTTTTGCACCTGGGAGTCGAGATGCTCCGACGACGTACCCTCTTCTTCGCTAAGCTCAAGCATCTGTTCGATCGGTCGAATTCGTTCTGCCATGGGATCCTTTTGCACCGCGAAACCGCAGGAAGTCTTTCCACCGGCGTTTCCCGCACATTAGGGAACTCGCTCTATAATTCCAGAAATTTCCCGACGTTTTTCGTGATCCGATTTGGTTGCCCCAGATCCACCCTGGGTCTCTTCGTCACCGGCCCGGCATCATTTCCAAGAGGACGCCCTTAAAATATTCGGTTTCCGGCAACGTCGGCAGGACCGGGTGATCAATCGCCTGCTCAAATCGCCGCAGGCGTCGCGCTGAACGTCGCGCATCAACCAGGGCGTCCGCGATTGTCGCGGCGAACGCCCCTTCTGTGACGTGATGCGAACAGGAAAATGTTGCGAGCAATCCGTCGCGCGAGAGGAGTTTGAACGCGCGCACATGCAGTTCGCGATAGCCGCGCAATGCATCGTGCAGTCCCCCTTTCGTTTTCGTGAAAGATGGCGGATCCAGGATGATCAAATCGTATTGCGCACCGGCTTTCTCGCCGGCGCGCAGGAACTGAAAAACATCCTCGACCACCCACCGCGCATTCAAATTGTTCCGCTCAGCATTGCCTGCCGCGCCTTTGATGCTTTCGGCGCTTGCCTCGACACCCGTCACTTCTGCCGCGCCAGTTTTCGCGCACGCAAGCGCGAACGCGCCCTGGCTTGTGAAACAATCGAGCACGCGCTTACCTTCCGCGTGTTGCGCAATGGCGCTGTAGTGACTCAATTGATCCAGATAAAATCCCGTTTTTTGCGCATGGAGTAGATCGAGCGCAAAACGTAGCCCGTCGATTTCGATTTCTACCTCCCCCGGCGGCTCTCCTTTCACGACCCCGCTCTGCAGATCGAGTCCTTCCGCGCGACGAACTGGCGCGTCATTCCGTTCGATGATATTGCGGGCGCCGAGCACTTCGGTCATCGCGTCCGTGATCATGCTTTTTCGTGAATCCATCGCGAGCGTCAGGGTCTGCAGGACGAAGTAATCGCCATACCGGTCGATGATCACTCCCGGCAATCCATCGCTTTCGCTCCAGACTACGCGGCACAATTTCGGATCAACGCCGCGCCGGCTGCGATACTCCACCGCTTGTGCAATCCGGCGCTGAAAAAAGTCGGTATCGAGAACCTGTCGACGCCGGGAAAAACGGCGCGCGACAATCTGCGATTTACTGTTGTAGATCGCGCTCCCGATCAGACGGTCCTTTCCGTCCTTAAGTGAAATGACATCACCGTCGGCTGGATCGCCAAATACTTTGAGCACCTCACCGCTAAACACCCATTCGTGTCCATGATGGATGCGCGCGCGAGGTTTGACGACGAGTCCAGCCATTGAGAACGTTGCCCTTATGGAATCTACGCTGACCACGCTCGATCTTCACGGCGTAAAAAAACTTCGCAGCGGGAAAGTTCGAGAGGTTTTCGATCTCGGGGAGACGCTTCTCTTCGTCGCAACGGATCGGCTATCGGCGTTCGACGTGGTCCTCCCGGATGCGATCCCGCAGAAAGGCGCTGTCTTGAATCAGCTCTCGGCCTTCTGGTTTCAGCGTTTCGATTTTACCAAGAACCACATGATCACTGCGGACTTCGCGCGCTTTCCCACCGAGTTATCGAATTTCGGGAAACAGCTCGAAGGACGCTCGATGATTGTGCGTAAAACGGAGCCGTTGCCGATCGAATGCGTCGTGCGCGGATACCTCGCCGGCTCTGGTTGGAAGGAGTACCAGGAGCGCGGAACCGTCAGCGGCATTCCATTGCCGCCGGGACTCCAGTTAGCGTCGGCGCTACCGGAACCGTTATTCACTCCTTCGACGAAGAGCGAATCAGGTCACGACGAAAACATCGATTGGTCGGAATGCTGCAAGACCCTTGGCAAAGATATCGCCGAGCGCGTCCGTGGCCTCAGCCTGGAAATTTACGCAGCGGGACGTGATCACGCAGCGACGTGCGGCATTATCGTAGCGGACACGAAGTTTGAGTTCGGACGGGCTGGCGACCAACTACTTCTGATCGATGAATGTCTGACGCCGGATTCGTCACGTTTTTGGCCGGCCGATAAATATCGCGTCGGCCAAAGCCCACCAAGTTTCGATAAGCAATTCGTGCGTGACTATCTCGAGACGCTCGATTGGAACAAGACACCTCCAGGGCCGGAGCTACCCAAAGAGGTAATTGCAAAGACATCCGCGAAGTACAATGAGGCGTTCGAGCGGCTGACTGGTTCCCAATTGTCATCCTGAGCCGCGGAGACGACGAAGAACATCATCGCTCGCGCGAGGCAATTCGCACGTCGGACTGCTCAGGAGGCAAGAAGGTCCTTCACCAGCCCGCGCTCTTCTTTCAACTCGTTGATGGACGCGTCGATTTTCTGCCGGCTGAAATCGTTAATCGGCACGTCTTGCACGATCTCCCATTTGCCACTGCGGGAGCGAACCGGGAACGAACTGATCAACCCTTCTTCGACTCCGTAGCTTCCGTCTGCGCAGACCCCAACGCTGTTCCAGTCTCCGTCCACAGTATCGTTTGTGATCGAGCGAACCGTATCGATGATCGCATTCGCAGCGGAACCAGCAGAAGAAAGTCCACGTGCTTTGATGATCGCCGCCCCGCGCTGTTGCACTGCCGGGATGAAAGTTTCTTTCAGCCATGTCTCATCGGCGATGACATCGCTCGCTGCTTTCCGGTTGATTTTAGCGTTGTAAAAATCGGGATACTGCGTGGCCGAGTGATTGCCCCAAATCGTCATGTTTGTGACCGAGGTTACCTCGACGCCCGCTTTTTGCGCCAGTTGCGCGCGCGCACGATTCTCATCCAGGCGCGTCATCGCAAACCATCGATCGCGCGGAACAGATTTCGCGTTATTCATCGCAATCAGGCAATTGGTGTTACACGGGTTTCCGATAACGAGCACGCGCACATCCGGGGCTGCGTTTTTCTCGATCGCCTTACCCTGGCCAATAAAAATTTTGCCATTAATACCGAGCAAATCTCCGCGTTCCATCCCAGCCTTGCGCGGAACGCTGCCGACGAGGAGCGCCCAGTTTACATCGCGGAAACCGTCCTCTAGATCAGATGTAGCCACGACGTTTTTTAGCAACGGAAACGCGCAATCATGAAGTTCCATGACGACGCCCTTGAGCGCGTCCAGTGCCGGCGGGATTTCGATCAGGTGAAGCGCTACCGGCTGCTCCGGCCCAAACATCGCGCCGGAGGCAACACGGAAGAGAAGCGAATAACCGATCTGTCCGGCAGCACCAGTGATCGCGATTTTTATCGGTGAAGTCATAGGAGTGCTTTACCCGCAGATTCACCTCCTGTCATTCCCGAGCCGCGAAGATGGAGAGGGACCTTTGGCCGTCTGCTACGGCTCAGGATGACGGCTGCTGTGTGGCGCGTCCGGTGTCCACGAGAAGCTTACGGATCAGCTTCATTCGCCTTTTCACACTCGGGCTGGCGGCAAGGCGCGCGACGGTGACATGCATCCGACGGCTCCAATTCGATTTGGCCGCAGTGCCCGGCACGTTAAAGCGGTCCTTGCGTGCGAGCAGGTCCGTAATCATCACAATCGCGATCCAAGCCTCGCTTCGAAAAAGCGCTTCCATGACCACAGGGTAAAGTTCGCGTTTGAAATTGGTCTCTTCGCTCAGGGCCGCGATGCGGGCGAACTCGGCGATCTTTGCGAGGTCTTGCCGCGCCTGTTCTTTAGTTGCGCTTGGAATCTCGACAGCCTCCTCCCACATCGCGGCGAGCGGCTTGTGATCGTGCGTCGCGTAGGTAGCAACCGAGAGCCGCTCATAGTTCGCGCCGGGAATGGAGCGACCGTCCGGAAAATTTTCCCACTGAGGGATCTTAAATCCCGCGATGCCTAACGAGTGCAAACTTGGCCGCACGTAGTATGGGACTGTCCCTAGATCTTCGCCGACGACGCGCGTATCGCGCGATTCATCCAGCACAGCACGCAAGTAATCTTCGCCTTCCCTTTGGTTCGCCTCGCAATTCTCCACTGTCGAGTCGTCGCGCGGCGCAAAATGCGGGACGGCGCCGTTCGTGCGCGCACGCATCTCCTCCCAATCGAGCGGCAGAAATTCTTCGTTTCGCGTCGGTCGCCATGGAAATGCATAGATACGGTAAAAACCGAGGACATGATCGATCCGGAAGACGTGGAAAATACGTCGGACACTGCGGACGCGCAGCCGCCACCAGTCAAATTCTCGGCTCCGCATCGCATCCCATCGGTAAAGTGGAAAACCCCAGTTCTGTCCCCACTTTTGAGTGAATTTATCGTCTTTGAAGTACGGCTCCGGCGGCGCACCGCCTGACCAATCGAGCCTGAACTCGTCAGGCCGGGAAAATACATCCGCGCTGTAATAGCTGACACCAAACGGCATATCGCCCATCAACGCGACCCCACGCGCTTCGGCGTATGACTTCGCAGTCCTCCACTGTGCGTCGGCGATCCACTGCACATAACGAAAAAACTGCTGCCGCGTTGTGAAGCTGTTGCGCACATCGGCTGGTTGCCGGGCGAGCCACTGATGGGCGGATTCGATCGAGCGATGCTCCTCGAGCCATTCGTCCCACGCCTCGATTCCGCTGTTCGCCTGCATGAGCGCACGGAAGAACGCGTATTCATCGAGCCACGCGCTTTCGCGTTCGCAGAATTCGTCAAACGGCCGAGCTTCGCGTCGATCAGCGGCGCTGCCTGCCGCGAAACGCGCGAACGCACTCGAGAGCAATCGCATTTTCAGCGCGCGCACCTGCGAATATTTGACGTCGCCTTTGCGCAGTTTCGCGAGATCGAACCCGGCTACAATTTCGTCGAAGTGTTCTTTCGTTAAATCAATGGGCGAACCCGGCGCGAGATGAAGCGTTAGCGGGTCAAGCGCCATAGCGCTGATCGCGTTGTACGGGCTGTTATCGCGCCCTGTTTCGTTAATTGGCAGTAATTGCACGAGGCGAAAGCCGACGTCCGCAGCCCAGTCGACAAATTGCCGCAACGAACCGAGATCACCGATGCCGAGATCATTTTCCGTGCGCAGCGCGAAGAGCGGTGTGAGCACGCCGGCGATGCGGTCTTCGGGTGAAAGGTTCACAGACCGATTTCACCCTCGCCGGACCTGCCAATCCTCCAGCAGTTGTGCGGGGATCTCTTTCAAGAAACGCGACGGTCGCTGAAACATGTCGCCGTAGCCGGCGTTAAGACGCATATGCGGGTAAGAGAGATAAAGCTCGTCACGCGCGCGAGTAATCGCGACGTAAAAGAGCCGCCGTTCTTCTTCAATCGCATCGCGTGTTTCGAGAGAGCGCGTGCTTGGAAACATTCCGTCAGTCAACCAAATGACGAACACGCTGTGATACTCAAGCCCTTTTGCCTGATGGACGGACGATAGATTGACCGCTTCCCTGTCTCCGCTTTGATCGAGCGCAGGCTCTGAATCGACATTGCTGATGAGTGCCAGCTGCGAGAGGAACTCATGCACGTCTTTGAACTGGCGTGCGAAAGCGGCGAGCTGATTCAAGTCTTCGCGTCGCAGCTCGTAGTTGGCAAAATTTGCTTTCGCATAATCGTCGTAAACCGCTTCGACGATCGATGTGATCATTTCCGACGGCGGATTTGGCTGACCGGCCGGCGCGATTTCATCCAGCGTATGCGCAAGCTGTTCCCAGGTTCTTTTTGACTTTGCGCCGACCGGCATTGCAAGAAGACGTTCGCTCCACGAGGTGATCTCACCGCCTTGGTCCAAGGACGTCTCCCACGCCCGCCAGAGGCTATCTGCGCTTTTTCCACCGATTCCCGGCAGCAGTTTTACCATGCGTTTGAATGCAACTTCGTCGCGCGGGTTAGCGACGAAACGAACAAAAGCAGCGACATCTTTCACATGCGCCTGTTCGAAAAAACGGACACCGCTGGTGATCTGATACGGGATGCCGCGGCGCGATAGTTCGAGCTGCAATTCGATCGCGTGGTAGTGCGCGCGATAGAGGACCGCAATCTCATTCAGCTCGATTCCTTCATCGCGCAGCTCGAGAATTCGTTGTGCGATAAACTGCGCCTGCTCGTTTCCATCATTTAACGCGACGATGGCCGGTTTGACCGCGTTCGTCGGTCGCGTTGAGCTAAGCTGCTTGCGAAACTGGTGTACGTTGGGCGCGATCGCGGCGTTCGCCACCTGCAGGATTTCCGGCACGCTTCGGTAGTTGAGTTCTATCTTAAAAACCTGCGCATCCGGATAACGCTCGGGAAAGGCCAGGATGTTTTTAAAGTTCGCGCCCCGCCACGAGTAAATGGACTGCGCGTCGTCGCCTACGACCATCACGTTCCGGTGCACCGCCGCCAGCGTATCGATGAAGTCCGCCTGAATTTTATTCGTGTCCTGGTACTCATCGACGAGGATGAACTGGAACTGGCGCCGGTAAAAATCGCCGATCTCGGTATGCTCTGTCAGCATGCGCAACGTTTTCTCGAGCAGGTCATCGAAGTCCATTGAGTTCGTGGCCTTTTTCTTTCGTTCGTAGCGCGCGTGCACGTCTTTGATCTGCTCCAGTAAGGGGAGAAAATAAGGAAATTTTTCGGCGAGCAACTCTTCCATCGGCCGCTCCGTGTTGACCGTGAAGCTGAAGAGATCGGCGAGCACATCGCCTTTTGGAAAGCGGATTTCCCGTGGATTAATTCCGGCGGCCGCGACGACTGTGTCGATCAAATCCTTCTGGTCCTCGCGGTCCATGATGCTGAATCCGCTCGAGTAACCGAGCGCACTGCCATGCCGTCGCAGCATCCGGTTTCCGATCGAGTGAAACGTGCCGCCCCACAGACCGCTCGCGTCGACCGGCAATAAATTCGCCACCCGATCGAGCATTTGACGCGCTGCTTTATTTGTAAATGTGAGGAGCAGGATATTGCGCGGATCCACGCCGTTTTCGAGTAAATAAGCGACGCGATACGTAAGTGTGCGCGTCTTGCCGCTACCCGCGCCTGCGATTACGAGCAACGGGCCGGGCGCCGCCGTCACGGCCGCGAGCTGCTGCTCGTTTAACTCGGCGGCGTAATCGATCCTGATCGACGACGCTGAGGGCGCTCGCTGCAGCGTGTATTGACGGGACATTGGCGGTAACGCTCCGGCGGCGCCTATCGCTCTTCAACGAAAATCTGGGCGCGCAGCTCTACTGCGCACTCTCGGTCGATCCGCCGCGGCGCTTATTACTGATCTCTTCCAGAAGCTCGATCTGAATTTGCTGAATCTCGAAAAGCCGGTTGTATTGGCGCCGGAGCAGGTGGTCGATTTTTTCGTGGAGGTGGCGAATCTCGAGCTCCGCTTTGAGATTGATCTTGTAGTCGTTTTCAGCGCGTAACCGGTCACGCGCTTCGCTGCGGTTCTGGCTCATCATGATAATCGGCGCCTGAATAGCCGCGAGGCACGAAAGGATCAGGTTCATGAGAATAAACGGGTAGGGATCGAACGCCCGCGTCGCGAGCACGACATTCATTGCGAGCCAGCTGAATAACACCGCGCCAAAGAGCATGATGAACCGCCAGCTGCCACCGAAGCTCGCAATCTTGTCCGAAAGCGCTTCCCCGAACGTAAGTTTCTTATCGAATTGCTTTCCGATATTTTCGGAAATGATTTCGTGCTGCTGCAGACTCTCGATTACTTCGTGGTCGAGCGCGGAAAGCTCGCCAATCTCCGCCTCAAGCACTTCCTTGACGTAATCTTTGCGGAATCGCCCGAGGTCTTCGAGGCAGATAAATGCTTTCGGATCCCAATCCGGCAGACGCGTCCGGATAAATTCGTTCAGCGACGGCCGCACCAGCTCGCCGATCATTCCACTCGAAGGACGTTTCTCTTTTTTACAGACCTGGCAGACTAATTTTGCAGCCTCGACTTTCATCGATCACGAGTAAATCGGGCCGCGATCGCATTGTCGATTCCCCCTTGAACGGCGAAGGCTGAAATCTAAGCTAATGCGAATGGAAGGTCCGGAGGTCCCACTCGAACATCTCCACGAAGAGATCCACCACGCCGCGGAGCACGGGGGCATTAGCTGGATTTCGTGGGTGGCATTGAGCACTGCAATTCTTGCGGTGCTCGCGGCGATCGCTGGTTTGCTCGCCGGCACGCACGCGAATGAAGCGATGATGAGTCAGATCGAAGCATCGGATCAATGGGGCTATTACCAGGCGAAGAGTATCAAGGCCGCCGTCCTCGAAGCGAAGACATCGTTGAGTCCCGAGGCGAGCGCACGCGACCAGGAAAAAGCGGAGAAATACAAGGAAGAGCAGGCTGAAATTAAGACCGAGGCGGAGCGGAAGCAGGCCGAAGCGAAAGCTAATTTTCACAAGCATGAGATCTTCGCGCGCAGCGTCACGATGCTGCAAATTGCTATCGCGATCGCAGCGATATCGGCGCTGACGAAGAAGCGCCGTTTCTGGTTCGTTAGTCTCCTGTTCGGTCTGGCGGGTATTGTCTGCCTCGGGCTGGGGCTGAGCGCGCACTAACTAATGCGTGTCCTTGCTATCGATGCTTCGCTGCGCAGTTCGGGCGTTGCGATTGTCGAGGGCGAAGGCGGCAAGGTCCGTGCGATATATTTCGGCGTGATTCAAAACGCGAAAGCCGTGCGTCCTTCCTCCTGCCTGGTGGCGATTCACGATCGGCTGGCAGAGTTAATCCAAACGCACGAACCCGATTGTTGTGCGCTCGAAGCGGTCATCTATGTGCAGAGCTACAAGACCGCGATCGTTCTCGGCGCAGCGCGGGGCGCGGCGATCCTCGCGGCGGCGGAACGCGGCTTGCCAGTGTTCGAGTACGCGCCCACCCGCATCAAACAAGCGACCGTGGGGCGTGGTGGCGCACAGAAAAACCAAATGGCATTTATGGTACGGGCGTTGCTCGGATTGACCGAAACGCCATCCTCCGACGCTGCTGACGCGCTTGCCATCGGCCTCACCCATTTACGGGCACAGGATGCGGCACGGCTCGGTGTGCCGAGTGGGAACAGGATATGATCGACGAACTGGAGACGCGCTGGCTTGGGCGCGTTTCATTCGGTGATGCGCTCGCGCTTCAGGAAGAACTGGTCGCGAAGAAACGCGCCGACCACTCGTTAGGCGATTATCTTTTGTTGCTTGAACACGATCCGGTTTACACCATCGGCCGGACGCCCGATCGCTCCAGTCTTCGTGGCGCGTCCCACCTGCCGCATCCCCTCGTTGCCATCAACCGTGGCGGTCAGGCGACTTACCATGGGCCGGGACAACTAGTCGGCTATCCAATCATCGATCTGCGCAGGTGCGGACAGGATTTGCACCGTTATCTGCGTTGGCTCGAAGACCTCGTGATCAACGCGCTTGCGGGTTACGGGATCGTCGCATCAGCGCGCGACGGATTGACAGGCGTATGGGTGGACCAGCGTAAAATCGCCTCGATCGGCGTGGGCGTGCGACACTGGATCACGATGCACGGATTCGCCTTGAACGTGGGCGGTGATCTTTCCGCTTTCGATCAAATCGTCCCCTGCGGCATTGCAAACGTGACAATGACGTCGATCGAACGCGAAACCGCGACCGCGATAAGTGTGCAAGATGCTGGCGCATGCGTCGCAAAAATTGCCTCTATGCGGATTAGCAGATTGCAGGCGCTGTAGATGCGGACTCGCGCCGCGTTCGTGCGCGGACATCGGCGCTTTCTTCGGAACGCGGCGTCTACACTGGACGCCGCGCGCAGATCATCTTCATTAGCGAATGGCGATACCGC
>JBDUAZ010000027.1:0-13561 GCA_040004385.1 Chthoniobacterales bacterium
ACCTGCGGGACCTTTGCAACGAGGTCCGATTTCCTTTCGTCCATTGTTATCCTCCGGTAATCATCTTTGCCGGCCCGGCACGAATGTGTGCCTAGGGAACCTTGTTCAGGATGACGGATTGAGCCGACTGCCCGCTGTGATTCATCTTGGTCCGTGGCCTAACCGCTGCCGCAATACCTTTATGAGCTTCCGCAAACGGCGATTCCCTGGGAATTTCCGATCTTGGAAATCGTTTTTGTCATAACGTAATACTATGTTTTACGTGCGAGTTGGCAAGCGCGCGGTCAGAGTATTACTCCGCGCGGAGGGCCTGGACCGGGTCGAGGTGGCTTGCGCGACGCGCCGGAAGGAGACACGCGAGCAACGCGGCGGCCCCGAGCACTGCGATCGTAACCGAGAGTAAGAGCGGATTGTAGGCTGACGTTTGGTAGAGCTGCGACGCGATCAGCCGGCCGAGCGCCAGCGCCGCCGCGACGCCCGCGACCAATCCAAAAAGCACCGGTTTCATTCCCTGTGTCACGACGAGACGCAGCACGTCGAACGTCTGCGCGCCGAGCGCCATGCGCACGCCGATCTCGCCGGTGCGTTGCTCCACGGTGTAGGCGACCGCGCCATAAATGCCAACGGTCGCGAGGAGCAGCGCCACCCCGGCAAAGATGCCGAGCAACATCATCATCAGCTTCGCCTGTCCGAGCGCCTGGGCGACGATCGCATCCATCGCCTGAGGCTGAGCAATGGCGATCCCCGGATCGATGCTGGTTAAGGCCGATTGCACGAGCTTCGTTACCGCTTCGGGTTTGAATTTGCTCCGTACGGTCGCGGTCATGAATGGAAAATTCTCCTGCGCCCATGGGCGATAGAACTCCATCTCGTTCTCCTTGATCAAACGCTCCGAGCGCACATCTCCCACCACTCCAATGATCTCGGTCGGTATGCTCGCGCTGGTGGTGAGCAGCGTTTTGCCAATCGGGTTTTCGTTCCCAAAGAGTTTCCGCGCTCCGGCCTGACTGATCAGCATGACCTGGGGCCGGTCCGAAATATCGTGTTCATCGAAATCGCGGCCCGCCAAAATGGGAATGGACCACGTTTTGAAATATCCTGGAGCAATGTCGTGGCCCGGCGCCGCGGCACGCTGGTCGACTGGCAAGACGTTGCCGTCCGCTCGCGTATAAAGAGTTCTGCCGCCGCCGGTCAGCGGAACGTCGCCGCTGATCGACGCGCTTTCGAAACCGGGAACCGACCGGAGCGCGGTCAAGGTTTGCTCCACGAAACGTTTCCGCGCTGGGATGTCGGGATATTGCGCCTGGGGCAGCGTCACGAAACCGACCCAAAGATTTTCCGAGCGGAATCCCGTGTCCTGCTGGCTTAGCCGCAAGAAACTGGTGATGAGCAAAGCTGCGCCAGCCAGCAAAGTGACGGAGAGGGCCACCTGCGCGCCGACGAGAATTTTACGAAAACGGTGCTGCCGCACGCTACCACTCGTTCCACGTCCGCCTTCCTTGAGCCCCTCAACCAGATCGGCGCGCGAGCTTTGCCACGCCGGATAAACTCCCATAGCCAGACCGGTCAGAATCGAAAGACCGATGGTGAAGCAAAGGACCGGGAGGGAAAGACCCGAGCCGGTGTAGTTCGGTTCGAGCGGAAGAAAATTTGCCGCCATCGCCGGCACGAGCGGGACCAGTTTCCAGGCGAGAATTGCGCCGAGCGTCCCGGCGAGCACGCTCACGAGCAGACTTTCGAAAACAAAGAGCCGCATCACACTCGCCCGCGACGCGCCGATCGCCATGCGCAGCGCGATTTCGCGGCGGCGGCCGCTGAAACGCACCAGCAACAGGTTGGCCACATTGCTGCACGCGATTAGCAGGACGAAACTCACCGCGGCGAGGAGCGTGGCGAAGGCGGGCCGCAAATTGCCGTTCACATCTTCCGGCAACGTTTTGATCGTGGTGAAAGCCGAGCTGTCGATCTTGTTTGGAAATTGCGTCTTATATGCCTGGTCCAGCGACGGCAACGCCGCGCGCGCCTGCTCGACCGTCATTCCTGGCTTCAACCGTCCGAGCACGCGGAGAAACCCGGTGCCCCGCATCATGCGTTCGTAGGAAAATCCGGGAATCACGAACGGCTTCGTTGTCCAGACCTCGGCGTTCGGTCCGGACCATGCCGCCGGCATGTTCGGCAGCACGCCGACGATCGTATGCGCCACGCCGTCGAGTGTGATCGCGCGACCAATCACATTCGAGTCGGCGCCGAGACGTTTGCGCCAGAAATTTTCCGTGACCATCGCGACATCCGCCTTTTCCTCTTCCTCCGGCAGGAAACTGCGGCCACGGATCGGGCGCACCCCGAGCACATCGAAATAGTTCGACGTCACCCGCCCGCCGTTGAGCTGGACCGCGTCACCCAGACCGGTGAGCGTAAATGGTGTTCCATTCTCAGCCGCAAAACCCGAGAACACCGTCTGGCCTTCGCGAACGTGCAGAAAGCGCGGCGCTGAAATCGCGATCTCCGTCAAATCGCGGTCCTTCGCATTCGCGAACATGTGCACGACTCGCTCCTGCTCCGAGAACGGCAGTCCGCGCAGGAAGAGATCGTTGATCAAACTAAAGATCGCCGTGTTCAGCCCGATCCCGAGCGTGAGCGTGATCACCGCGAGAAAAGTGAATCCCGGTGACTTGCGCAATTGCCGCAGAGCGAAGCGAAGATCAGTCATCATAGGGCGTCAGCATTGAGATGCGCGAAGCGGCCGCATGGATTCAAATAAGAGACGTCGCCGAGAGTCAATCTTGTCTATTAGTCCCGTCGCGCCAAAAACCTCGACCGGCGTCACATTTTCGAAGCCGGAACAATTCCGTTGGGAGCCCTCGGAGAAAGCTACGGGCGCGATGACAAAGCGGGACACCTTTTATGTTATTCGACGGAGAGGCGCGCAAGGCTCTACATGAATTTGCACCGAACGCGCCGCGCTGGGTATTTCCTTCCGAAATCTTTCATCTGACCTACGAGCCGAAGGGATTGAGACGAGGGCGGAAGACCGTTGCCGTTTGCGGCCGTAAACGCTAGAGAGCCAATGCGGATGAAAGATCTGACTCAAGGCTCGGTCATACGGCACCTGCTGCATATGGCGGCGTTCCTGGGCGTGAGCATGCTGGCGCAGACGCTCTATCTCCTCGCCGATCTTTATTGGGTCGGACGACTGGGAAAGGAAGCAATCGCAGCAGTGGGTGTTGCGGGAAATTTAATGATGGTGGTGATGGCAGTCACGCAAACACTCGGCGTCGGGACAACGACGCTGATCGCGCAGGCGGCAGGCCGGAAAGATCAGCCGCACGCGGAGCGCGCTTTCAATCAATCACTCGCGATGTCGCTGCTTGTCGCGATCGGGCTGGGGGTAATCGGGTTTTTGGTACGCGATTCCTACTGCAATTCACTCACGGCAGATCCGCAAACAGCGGCGCTCGCGAAGAGTTACCTCAACTGGTTCATTCCCGCGCTTCTCCTGCAGTTTCCGCTCGTGACGCTGGGATCTGCCTTGCGCGCGACCGGGATTATTAAGCCCGCGGTCGGATTGCAGGTGCTAAGCGTCGTGCTCAATATCGTGCTGGCGCCGCTCTTCATTTTCGGAATTGGGCCGTTTCCGAGAATGGGCGTAAGCGGCGCGGCGCTGGCGACTTTCATCTCCATCCTGATCGCGGACGTGCTGACGGTTATTTATTTCGAAAAGAAGTTTCAGTATGTGCGATTCCGTTTCGCGCAGTGGCGTCCGCAAATGAAGATGTGGTGGGCGATGCTGAAAATCGGCGTGCCAGCGGGCGCGGAGTTCGCGCTCTGGTCGCTTTATATTTTCATTGTCTACGCGATCATCCGGCGCTTTGGCGCGGCAGCGCAGGCGGGGTTCGGCGTAGGGGCGCGCGTGATGCAGGCGCTCTTTTTGCCGGTGGTGGCGCTGAGTTTCGCCGTGTCCCCGGTGGTGGGGCAAAACTTCGGCGGCCGTCGCGCAGACCGTGTCCGGCATTCGGTGTTTGCGGCGATCGGACTCGCCTCGGCAATGATGTTGCTGCTGACAATCATGACGTGGCTGGCGGCGCCGGCGTTGATCCGAGCGTTCTCGAACGACCCGGACGTGGTTGCGTTCGGGAGCGAATACCTCACGATTGTGTCGCTGAATTTCCTCGCCTCAGGGATAGTATTTAGCAGCTCGAGCGTGTTCCAGGGGATCGGGAATACTGTTCCGCCCCTTCTGGGGACCGCCTCGCGCTTACTCGTCTTCGCATTGCCGGCCGCGCTGCTCGCGCGCGCGCCCGGGTTCCATATCAGGTACGTGTGGTATTTGTCCGTAGTGTCGCAGATCCTGCAGGCGTGCTTTAATTTGCTCCTGCTTCGACGTGAGTTGGGCCGGAAATTGAAGTTTGAGGAAGTGCCGATCGCTGGGCCTGCGTAGCGGCAGCGGCGAATCGGCTAGGTGCGGCTGGCGAGGCTGGCGACCATCGCAACGAGTTCAGCCGGCTCGACCGGCTTGGCCATGTGCATCTGAAATCCACTCATGATCGCGCGTCTTCGATCGTCGGAGCGCGCAAAGGCTGTCAGCGCGATCGCGGGAATGTTTCCCCCATCGTTCCCGTCTAGCGCACGCACCTTGCGAATGACGGCGTAGCCATCTTCGCCCGGCATTCCGATGTCGCTGATAAGGACGTGAGGTTGCGCGGTCTTCATCGCCTCCAGGGCTTCCGCTCCCGAGCTGGCGGTTTGAACAACCGCGCCAGCGCTGCTCAAAATCCGTTGCACGAGATAGCGCGCGTCGGCCTCGTCATCGACGGCGAGAATGCGAATGCCGGAGAGATCTGGACCGTCAGAAGGAACTTCGTTGTTCGCGCCGGTGCGTGGATGGCGGCTATCCGACGATGAATCGAGGTTCGCGATCGCTACGGGGAGGGCGATCGTGAAGGTAGCTCCTTGATTTGCACCAGCGCTTTCCGCGCGGACCGAGCCGCCATGAAGCTCCGCAAGGTTTTTCACGATGGCGAGGCCAAGGCCAAGGCCCCGATGCGCGCGGGTGGTGGACGCATCGGCCTGGCGAAACCGGTCGAACACGTAGGGCAGGAAGTCAGGCGCGATGCCCTGGCCACTGTCGTTCACGCTGACCTCGACGTGCGAGTCGACTCTTTCCAGAACGACCTGCACTCGACCTTTTTTAGGCGTGAACTTCAGGGCGTTCGTCAGCAGGTTCCAAAGGATCTGCTGCAAACGCTCCGGGTCTCCAGAGACCGGGCCCGCGAGAGGATCGAGCACCGACGTGAGGCGAATCTCTTTTGCAGCCGCCGTCGGCTTGATGGAATCGATCGCAGCTTGAATCACCGGCAGAAGGTCGACGCGCTGAACGTCGAGCCGCACCCGGCCCGAAATAATCCGACTCATGTCGAGTAAATCTTCGATGATCTGAGTTTGCGCACGGGCGTTGCGCTCGATCACTTCGATCCCCTCGGCGATATCCTGCGCGCTCTCACTCGTGCGTAGAATGTTGGCCCAGCCGAGGATCGCGTTAAGTGGGGTCCGGAGCTCGTGCGACAACGTGGCAAGAAATTCGTCTTTCATGCGCGTTTCTCGCTCGGCGCGTTCGCGCGCTTCTTTTTCGCTCACGAGCAAACCTTCGCGCTCGGCTTCCGCGCGGATTTGATGAGTGATGTCCCGATAACTCCAGACACGGCCGACGACGCAGTTTTCGATGCACTGAATCCTTGAGGCGCGTTCAAAGACACGCCCATCGTGGAACTCGACAAGATCAACGCTCTCGTTAGGCGCCGACGCGTAAATGTCTTCGGTCTTCTTGATGAACTCCTCGGGATGTTTGAGGTCTTTGGCGACCCGCTCCAGGACCGACCGGCGATCGCCAGAAAGCATTACTTCGCGCGGCACGCGCCACATTTTGAGGAACTGTTCGTTAAACTCCGTGATCTTGCCGCTCTGGTCGACCGCCAGGATGCCGTCCGTGGTCGAATCCAGGGTGGCGCGCATGACGGAGAGCGAGTGTGCAAGCTCCTGCGTACGGGCCTCGAGCGCCTCCTTGGCGTGAACCAATTCCTGCTCCGCGCGATGTCGAGCGAGGAGAATGCTCTGCGCATTCTGCAGGGCGGCAGACCGCAGGCGCTGCTCTTCCTTCTTCTGCTCCGCCATTTAGCCTCCGCCGATTACCTCTTCGGCCATGCGAGTACCAACGATGCGGGCTTTGATTTTCGCAAAGGCTGTTTCGCGCGGCGTCGAGGTGTCGTCGCTGAAAGGAGAAAACCCGCAGTCGTCAGTCGTCCCCAGTCGTTCGATCGGAATGTATTTTGCGCCTTCGAGAATCCGATCGCGCACCTCTTCTGGTGTGTCGATGTGCGGGTCGATGGAATTGACGACACCAATGAAGATGCGCTGGTCGGGTTTCATGTGTTCGCGAATGATCTTGAGGACGCGCACCCGGTCCTTTTCCCCTGTGAGTGAAATGTAAAAATTCCCTGCCCGCAACTCGAACAGGCTCGGCAAGAGCTCGGCGTAATCAACGTCCGCGCTGTGGGTGGAATCGCGGTCCGCACCCGGGCAGGTATGCACGCCGATGCGCTTTCGCTCTTCAGCGGAAAAGCGCGAGAGCGCCATATTATTGAGATCGATAAAGCTATTAAGGAGGTCGCCAGACGGATCGATTTTCACGGCAAGGCGGCCTTCCGTAAAATCGATCTGGACCTTGTGCGCGCCTTTGCTGAGACAACGCCGCACTTCCTTCTCGTGCTCGGCAAGGAGATCGTCGAGAAACTGCTCGCGCGGATAACCCGGCACACCTTCGGGCGGATACATCAGGCTGAGGGCCGAAGGCGAAATGACTGCCTGCTTCACCGGCACGTGCGCGTAACGCTGCGCGAACTCGAGAAAAGCATCCGCATATCGTTTATAACGAAACGGTCCCTTCGTCAGCCGCGGCCAGCGTCGCACATGGCTCACGAAAGGAAGCTGAAAACCATCCGGCGCGATATTCGACAGGCCGTCAACGCAGTAGGTGCCGAAATTATGATACTTCCGCTGTTCGCCGTCAGTGATGACGGGAGATCCTGTCGCCTCGAATTTCTCGATCGTATCGCGGATAGCTTCGTCGTAAAGCGGATCGAGGCTCGGGTCGTCGCTCTCGATCCTGGCAAAGGCCTCGATTAATCGAAGAGGTCTTGGAATGCTACCGATGGGTTCGGTGGGGATTGTCATAACAGCAGGCCAGCGAAAATTCTTCGTGGCGCAAATGGACGCGAGTGTACGCCATCAGAATAGATTGCGCGAGGCATTGCTGGCTTCTTCCGTGCGGGTCGGTAGTGGCTTGACTCTTCGGATCGGTCGACAATCGGCCTCAAATCAATCAACTTCGTATTTATCTCCCGATGCTTGCCGAACGCGCACTCACCATTCTGCATGAATGGGTCGAATCCGAGAGCCTGCGGCGGCATTCCTACGCAGTTGCGGATTCGATGAAACATTTCGCGCAACTCCGCGGCGCGGATGCGGATCTGTGGGAAGCGGTCGGGTTGCTCCATGACATGGATTACGAACGGCATCCGAACACAGAGCAAAGTGCGGAGGAAGGTCACCCATTCGTGGGCGTCGCGTGGCTGCGGGAGCAAGGGTGGAGCGAAGAAGTCTGCCGCGCGATTCTTTCGCACGCGGATTATGCGGGCGTCGCTCGTGAATCGCCGATCGAGCGGACGCTCTATGCCGTCGATGAGTTAAGCGGCTTCGTGACGGCCGTCGCGCGGGTGCGCCCTTCGAAGAGCATCCGGGAGGTGGATGTCACGGCAGTGAGGAAGAAGATGAAGGACAAGGCGTTCGCACGCGCCGTGAACCGGGACGACATCCTGCGCGGCGCCGCCGAACTCGAGATGCCGCTGGACGATATTATCGCGCACGTAATCGCCGCGTTACAAGGTGATGCGGAACGCCTCGGCCTGGCGGGCAGTAGCGTTAGCTGACTTGTTCCGGATGATACTTGCGCCAGTAGCGAATCGCCGCGGTCACTGCCATAAAACTCGGGTCGGCGCGCTCGTAGTCATTCACTCCTTCTTCAGTGGCTCCGCCGGCGCGTAATTCTGACGCTTCCAAGTCTGCAAAGGCGGGCACCAGCTCTTTTTCGTTCTCGCCGCGGGATATTCGATCGCGGAACCAATCGGACCAGCGGCTTATGCGTTCATCGAGCGCATCGAGATGCGAAGAGACTGGGCCTTCCACCAGACCGAAATGCGGCAGGTAAAGTTTCGCCGGTTCGAGCGCGCGGATTTTGTTAATGGAATCCCGCCACGATTCAATGTGCAACTCGGGCGGGACGAATGGCGGAATCGGCGGACCACCGCCAAGTCGGACACCCGCGATGTCCCCTCCGAACACCGTATCCTCCCAATGATAAATATGGTGATGACTGGCGTGGCCGGGCGTCGCAAGCGCGCGAATTTCAAATGGAGCCACGCGCACGTTGTCGCCATCTTCCAGGACTCTTACGCTTTGCGGTGGGACAGGAGCTATGCGTCCCCAGAGCCCCTCCATGTCGTCGCCAAAAATGCGCTTTGCGGATTCCACGAGCCTCGCCGGATCAATCAGATGTGGTGCACCGCGCGGGTGCACGTGGATCGTGGCGCCAAGTTCCGCGAAGCGCCACGCGGCGCCGGCGTGATCGAAGTGGATGTGACTCAGTAATACGTGGCGCACGTCTTCCGCGCGCGCACCGAAGTTCCGCAATCCAGCGGAGACGTTCTCGAAGGTCGATTCCGGACCGGTGTCAAAGAGCACAATCCCGTCATCAGTTTCGAGCGCCGTGGCGGCGATAATGCCGTCGCAGCCGAGCTGCCGCGTGTCGAGAACGTGGACCACCAGCGCGAGGCTTTGTTCGCCTAGTTCCCGTTCGGCGGATTGCGGTTTGGATACGACGGCACCGGCGGCAGATCGTATCTCTTCGTTTTCAGCTCACTCAGAATTTCTTCGATCGCTTTGTTGAGTTGTTGATCCTCGCCACGGAACTCCGTCGCGGGATCATTGTCGACCACGATGTCGGGATCGACCCCGTGACCTTCGACGACCCAGTCCTTTCCGTCCTTTGCGTAGGGCGCAAACTCCGGGCGGAACAACTGCCCGCCATCTGTCAGCGGAAGCGGATTGCGAATGCCTACGACACCGCCCCACGTCCGCTTCCCGATTAATTTGCCCAGGCCCATCGATTTGAAGCGAAAGGGGAAAATGTCGCCGTCGGACGCGGAGAATTCGTTAATCAGTGAGACCATCGGCCCAAGGAACGTCTGCGGCGGATCGGTTTGTGGCGTGCCATTGCGCGCGACCTCAACCATGACCAACGCGCGGCGAAGTCGCTCGATGACGAGCGGTGAAACAAAGCCGCCACCGTTCCCGCGCACGTCCACGATCAGCCCTTTCTTGCGGATCTGAGGGAAGTAAAGCTTGGTGAATTCGTTCAACCCCGGCTGCCCCATGTCCGGTATATGCACGTAGCCGACCAGTCCGCCGGTTTTCTTGGTCACCTCATCGATGTTTTTCTGCACCCACGCGCGGTAATAAAGGGGCGCTTCATCCGCTGTCGGCACGACGGTGATATCCCGCGCGCCATCGTCACTCGGCTTTGAGTTCACTCGCAGGATGACCTGCTTGTCCGCAGTCCCGATGAGCGCGTCGTAGAGATTGGTCAGCGAAGCAACGGGCGTCCCATTGATCGCGAGCAGATAATCGCCGGGCTTTACATTCAGTCCGATCGCGGTAAGCGGCGAGCGGGTGTGCTTGTTCCAGTTTTCACCGGGCAGAATCTTTTCTATGCGATACGCCTTCGTGGCCGGATCGCGTGAGAATTCGGCTCCCAGCAGACCAAGTTTGATGCGCGGAGTCTCCGGGCGTTCGCCACCCGAGACGTAGGCGTGCCCGTTGTTCAATTCACTAATCAGCTCGCCTACAAGATAAGTGAGATCGTTCCGGTGATTCACAAATGGAAGGAGCGCTGCGTATTTGTCGCGCATCGCTTTCCAATCGACGCCATTCATGTTGGGCGCGTAGAAGAAATCGCGCATGTGCCGCCAGGACTCGAAGTAGATCTGATTCCACTCGGCATGGCGATCCAGCTGCATGTCGAGGCCGGCGAGCTTCAGTTTAAAATCCTTACCAGCCTTCTCGTCCTTTAGCTCAAGCTTGTCTTTCGGCAGATCGACAAGCGCATAATCCTTGTCGATTTTGACCAACATCTTCTTCCCATCGGAAGTTATTTCATAGTTGTTCACATCGCCCAGGATGGTCTCCTTGCGATCCTCCAGGCTGTAAGCGCAGAGGTGCGATTTGCGACTGTCCGGACCCCCGTCTTCTTCATCATCACCCTTGTCGTCCCCGACGGTCCGGCGAAGGTAAAAGATTCGGTCATCGACCATCCGGAGATTCTTGTAGTCCCCTGGCGGGATTTCCACGCCCACGAGACGGTCGTGAATGCCGTCGAGGTCCATCTTCACTGTGACCGGCTTCTTCGGCTTAGGCTCTTTGTTCTCGCCTTTTTTGTCCTCGCTACCTTCGGGCCTCTTATCCTCCGGCTTTTTATCGACCTCCTTCTTGTCGGCGTCCTTCTCTTTGTCCTTATCCTTGTCTTTCTCTCGTTTTTTTCCGACTTCATCACTGCGCGGGCCCAGCGGTGATTCAGTGTCCCTGGCAAGCGTGACAAGATAGATGCGTTCCAAATCGCGATAGACGTTGGAAAAGTCGGTTTGGCCGAAGATCGGTTTAAAATCGCGGCTCGAAGTAAGGAGTAGATACTTTCCGTCGTCGCTAAAGGTCGGATTGTCCGCCGAGTACCAATCATCGGTGACCGGAACCGGCTTTTTGTCTATTGTAGAGAAGAGGTAGACCTTGTCTCCGCCGTTCTCCTCCGGACGCGCCCAGGTGATCCACTGACTATCCGGCGACCAGTCATAACCGCCTATCTCACCGTCTTTGTCCTGATCGACCTGCGTGACAACTTTGCTGCCAACATCGACGTAGCGTAATCTCTGGAGCCGATCGCTCCAGAGTAGCTTCTTGCTGTCCGGCGACCAGATAGCCTGATAGTAGTAGGTGTCCGCCCCGTTGGTTACCTGTTGCGGCTCGCCTTTGCCGTCCTGAGAGCGAACATAAAGCTCGTTCTCGCCTGTGCGATCGGAGTTATAGGCAATCCATTTACCATCCGGCGACCAAACGGCGCCGCGCTCATGAGCATTTGAGCTCTTCGTCAGGTTACGCGCCGTGCCTTCCTTACCCGGAACCGAAAAGATATCTCCGCGTGCCACGGCAATAACTCGCTGTCCATCCGGCGCGGGACTTATGGACTCAATGTGCTTCGACGCATCGACTAACGCGGAACGACCGGAAGCGAAGTCCTCTTTAATATCGATTGGCACAGGTGTGGCCTTGCCGCCGGCCAGATCATATCGCCAGATGTAGCCTGCCTGCTCGAAGACGATCGAGTCCTTTCCGATGGAAGGAAACTTGATGTCGTAGTCCTTGAAGGTCGTAAGCTGTCTGGTTTCCTTACTCGTTAGGTCGGTCGAAAACAGGTTCATCCGGCCGTCGCGATCGGAGATGAAATAAACGCGATTATCCGGTCCCCACATGGGGCAGATGTCCTGCGCCGGGTTATTTGTGAGATTCTCAGTTTTTCCCGTCTTGAAATCGTAAATCCAGACATCGTCCGCCATTCCGCCGCGATAATGCTTCCATGTGCGGAACTCGCGAAAGACACGGTTGAAAGCCATCTTAGAGTCATCGGGCGAGAAGGACGCAAAGCCACCCCGCGGCAATGGCAGTTGCTGAGGCAACTCGCCATCAAGAGCGACGGTGTAGAGTTCGCCGATGAACGAATTGTAAGACCTCATGCGTGAGCGAAACACGATGACCGGCTTCGTGTTTTCCCACGTCATCACGATGTTGTTCGGGCCCATGCGATCAGAGATGTCGTCGCGGCCGAGCGTAGCCGTAGTCGTGAGCCGCTTTGGTTCGCCGCCTTCGCCCGGCATGACGTAGACCTCGGTGTTGCCGTCGTATTGCGATGTGAATGCGACTTGTTTGCCATCCGCGGAGAAGCGCGGAAAGGAGCTGTAGCCCGGACCGCTCGTCAGGCGACGGGCAATGCCGCCATCTTTTGCCACCGTGTAAAGTTCGCCAGCGTAACAAAAAACGATTTGCTGACCGTTCGTGGTGGGGAAGCGCAACAACCGCGTCGTGGCGGGCAGTTGCTCTGCGGAAGCTGAACCGACAAAGAGAAGGAGGAACAAGAAACGAGAGAGGATGTGCATAAGTGATGGAGGACGAAGGACAAAGCTGGCTTCGAACGAATTCGATGCAACAGGATTTCTGGCGCGCCGGGCCGCGAACTGGTAGAAACGCCGAGCGATGGGATCGAGCGCAATCACGTCACGGGAATTCGTCATGGCCGATTACGACGGTGCGGTGGCTCTTTGGGGCCAGGTAGAGGGCGTCGAGATTTGCGAAGGCGATTCGCGCGAAGAAATCCGCCGCTACCTCGAGCGAAATCCGGGCCTCAGCCGAGTGGCGGAAGAAGGTGGCGTCATCGTAGGGGCCGTGCTTTGCGGGCACGATGGCCGGCGCGGTTGGATTTATCACCTGGCAGTGGATCCGGAATGTCGCGGCCGCGGGACCGCAAAGCTCCTGATTGATGACTGCGTCCGCTCTCTGCACGATGCCGGAATTCCGCGGTCAATCATCCTAGTCGCTGGTGACAACCCTGAGGGGCGCGCGTTCTGGGTGCGCAACGGCTGGGAAGATATCGTCGGCGCGGTTGCGATGACGCGTGAGCTGTAACTTTCCCGTGAACAAGGGGTCGACCGGCCCCATCAAGCACCAAGGCATTCGAAGTGCCGTCGCGATCTGATCCTGCTGGCTGATCTTCTAACGACCGGGCAAGAGCAATTGGTCGAGTGAATAATGCCCCGGACCAAGCAACACCAGGACCACCATTAACATCGCGAGATTCACCGCGTATTCGTTCCCTGGCGGATTATTGGTAACCAAATAACCGCCCCCCTTATGGCCGATTACGGCCGCAACGGTCATCGTGACGAAAATCACCGCTGCCGCCGCACGTGTGCAGAGCCCGAAGGCGATTAGCGTCCCACCGAGCAGCTCGCTCAACATCGCGACGCGCGCTTGCAATTCAGGATAGGGAATGCCGAGCGATTTTAGCCATCCGACGAATCCGGCCATATTCCCGGGACCGACCAGTCCAAGTTTTCCGAGGCCATGAACCACAAAACAGACGCCGATAAAAACGCGAAATATCAACATCGCCCAGTCGAACAGGTACGGTTCGGGCGAAAACAACATCTTCGTTAAGCTCACGCTCTTTAAGCTGCTACAGGAGCGCGGGCGCGGTCGAGAACGGAATCGCGTCGCAGCAACGAAGGTTGTCGTGCGCGCGATGGCATTGATTGCGGAGCGAAAAGGGCGGCAACCAGATCGGTTGCCGCCCTCGCGATTACAATTGTCCCGGGCTTACTGTTTCTGCGCTTCGTGCATTTCCTGCATC
>JBDUAZ010000022.1:0-13317 GCA_040004385.1 Chthoniobacterales bacterium
AGAACTCGCGCTTGTTCTTTTGATTGAGGCCTCCCGCGGATGGAAAACGATGCCGATCGAGGTGCGGACCCCTCTGCAAACGTACGTCGGAGCACGCCTGGCGAGCCCCATCATTCTCGTCCCAATCCTCCGCGCCGGTCTCGGATTATGCGATGGAATGTCGCGGATCGTGCCCGACGCGGCCGTCGGTCACATCGGACTTTACCGCGATCCGAAAACGTTGCGGCCTGTCAGTTACTACTCGCGTTTGCCGGAGAATATCGCCGAAGCGCAGGTGCTCGTTCTCGACCCGATGCTTGCGACCGGTCACACCGCATGCGCGGCGACGTCGATGGTCAAGGCGCAGGGCGCGATGAATATTCAATTCATCTGCGTGCTCGCGTGCCCCGCCGGTATTGCGCAATTGCAAAGCCAACATCCGGATGTGCCAATCGTCGCCGCGGCAGTTGATCCGGATCTTGATCAGTTTGGTTACATCGTGCCGGGACTTGGCGATGCCGGGGATCGATACTTTGGAACTGACTAGGCGGTAATCACCTCTTGCATCTTCACGGCAAAACAGGTTGAAATCCGCTATGGAAGCAAACGGTCGCAGAATCGAAATTTTTGAGCCATTCGGTCAGGCGTTCGAGTTGATGAAGAAGATTCTTTTTCAGCCATTCGATCTGAAGAAATGGTTCGTGATCGGGTTCGCCGCTTTTATCGCCGGGTCGTGGGGGAGCGGGATTAATTTCAATCCGTTCACGCACAACTTTAATGCTCACTCACGCTCGATAACCAATGGCGTCACGAAAAGCGCCGATCATCTGGCTGTGTGGGCGATTCCTCTAATCATCACAGGCGCTGCGCTCGGGATCGCAATCGTTTTACTACTCGTGTGGATCGTCTCGCGGGGCCGGTTCGTTTTCACCGACTGCATCGTGCGCAACCGCGCGGCAATCGCGGAGCCGTGGCGCGAATATCGACGTGAAGGGAACAGTTACTTCCTATTTTCAATTGGGCTGGCGCTCGCCGCAATCGTGATCATCGCCGCGCTTGCGTTGGTTTTTCTTGTTCCGCTCGGACTATTCGGCTCGCATTCGGATGGTGCCGCGCTGGGTATCGGAATGGTTTGTGTGATGGTGGCGCTGTTTTGTATCTGGATTGTTTGCGCCATCTACCTCGCGATTGTCGTGCAACTCATGGTGCCGGTGATGTATCGCCGGCGTTGCACGGCGGTAGAGGCATTCCGCGATGTCGCGGGTCTCGTTCTGCGTTTTCCCGGTCCGTTCATCCTCTTCGTTCTTTTTGGAATCGTGCTCGCGGTCGGCCTCATGATTATCAGCACGATGCTGGCATGCGCCACCTGCTGCATTGGTTCGCTGCCGTACATAAGCACGGTCCTGTTGTTGCCAGCGTTCATCTGGTTGCGGGGGTTCATGTTTTATTTCCTTAGACAGTTCGGACCGGATTACGATGTGTGGTACCAAACGGCCTCGCCAGACACAGGCGAACCGCCGATCGCGCCCTCAACGCCGCTTCCTCCTCCTGCGCTCGCGTGAAATACGCCTGGGATTTTCAAGAAAAACTTACGCCCACCCAGATTTTTTGGCGCGGGGCGTTTTTGGTCAGCACAATTGGCGCGCTCGCATTCCTGCGGGCGGTCGACCCGAGCGGGGGATGGATCGGCGGTGTGCTTTCATGCGGCGCGGTCACTGGCTTGCCGTGTCTGTTTTGTGGCCTTACGCGCGGATTGCATCACCTCCTGAACGGCGATCTTTCGCGCGCGCTTTATTTCAACTGGATCGCATTTCCAATTTTGTTTGCGTCCCTTGGCGTCTGCGTGGTGGTGTTTCTCGAAATCGTTGCCGGTCGACATGTCGCTCATCCGTCCACGCAACTTCGCATCACACCGCGCGGGATTCTCTTCTCCTCGCTGGCGCTCATTTTCCTTTGGAGTGGACAGGTTTTCCTCGCCATTTCGCAACACAAACGCGAACTCCTCAATCCGGCGGGCCCACTCTACTCGCTCTTTGTGAACTGAAGGCCTTGGTGCTCCGGGTTCTGCCTGGATCAGACGTTTGCCACGCGCTCTCACTCAATTTTTGTGATTTCCCAGAATTTCCGGAATGCGCCTGACCACGTTCGGTTCACAACGCTTTCCCGAGCTTTGCTTCCCATGTAACTACGCAATTCGGCGTCGGTGATCAGTTTTGCTATCGCGTCCGCGAAGTCGCTGACGTCGTGCGCTTTCGTAACCAGTCCGTTCACGCCGTTTTCAACGAGTTCCTTCGGCCCGCCCGCATCTGACACCACGACCGGGATCCCGCATGCCTGGGCTTCAATAACGACGTTCCCGAACGTGTCGGTGGTACTCGGAAAAACGAAAATGTCTGCCGAAGCATAGGCCGTCGCCAATTGTTCCCCCTTCAAATAGCCGGTGAAAATTGCCTCCGGCAGCAGTTCACCCATCGCCTTCGAATAGGGACCATCACCGACGATGAACAAATCCGCGACGTATCCGGTTTCGCGCAATCGCCGTTGGGCGCCAACGAGCACGTCGAGATCCTTTTCACGCGAAACTCTGCCGACGTAGAGCAGCCGAACGCGGTTTCCTGACGCAGCATATTTCTTCCAAAATGTGGGATCCCTGCGTCTCGGATTGAACAGCTCCGTGTCGAGACCACGCGGGAGGATCTTCAATTTTTTCGGATCAAACCCACGATTGATCCAGCTTCGCCGGTACTGCTCCGAATTGACGAACACGGTGTCGGTCTGCCCGTAAAACCAATGCATGTAACTCCAGGCGAGGCTTTCGAGAAATCTGTCTTCCGTCAGGATACGTATGTACTCGGGAAAATCGGTGTGATAAATGCCACTCGTTTGCAGGTTGAGCATCTTGGCGGCGAGCAGCGCAGTGAGACCTACCGGCCCCGGCGTGCTGATGATCAGTTCGGTGAATTGCTCTCGCTGCACATAGTCGAGCATCTGCAGCACTGGCGGGAAGCTGAGCTTTTGCAATTCGTATTCCGGGAGCTCGAACTCGCCAATTGGCCGGAAATTCTTGATCGGAAGATTGTCGATATGGAGATCAGTGCACGACGTCACGACGACGAGTTCCTCCCCGGAGGCGACCGCGGCGCCCGCCATTTTACGGATCGTATTCGCAACGCCGTTCACATCTTCGAGGGTGTCGGTAAACCATGCACGTTTTCGGTTTTGCAATTTAGGCGGAACAGACCCGATCAACTCGTGGCAGATCTCACGGAGCGCGGTGCGTGAGGGCGCCTGGCTGTGAAATGCATAGATGTATGGCGCGAGGACGACGAGGATCGGGGCGATGCTGCTTAAGGCCTGGATGCTTTCGATCACATTCCCAGCGCGAATTTGCTGCACGAACTTCTCAAACAAACCGAATGCCAGTTGTTCGCAGACGAGATTCGCCATCAGAAATGTGCGGCGCTCCGGCTCGGTCACGCCCTGCATTTCGGCCGCGAGCATCGCTTTCACCTCCGGACGCGCAAAGTGTTTCGAAAGTTCTTTCCAGAGCGAAACATTTGCCGGTTTCGCAAGCTCGAAGATTTTCCCGGACATCACCCCCTGCGCGACAAACGTGGCTTTCTCGCGCAAAGAAAATTCTGTCGGATCGCGCCCTTCCATGAACCGCGAAAACATTGTCTCAAGGAGCGGCGCGGTCGGCCCGAGTTTTTCCGTGAAACGACCCTGGATGAAACAGGCCACGGTGTTGTAAAAGCCGTGCGATAACGCGAGCGGCGTTCCGCCCGTGCCATGTGGCTCGCACCGCCCATGCCGCACGTGTTCGAGAAACTTTCCCGGTGAAACCGCTTTCGGCGTTTGTGTGAACGCAGAGGCGAGAAATTTGCCCCCGTGATCGTCAGAGCCGCCGATAAAAACTTTTCGCCACGGCTCGGGATGCGTTGGCGCCAAGTTATGGCGATTCGCGAATTCTTCCAGCATGGAGGGCGTCAGGCCGGCAAAAACCTCGGTCAAAAGCTCACTTAGGAGCGCGTCCCGGAGGCCATTAATTCCTTCGAAGTGCTGGAACAACAACACGAGCCGCTGGACGTGTGAGGCACTGAGTTTGCCGTTGATGTTGTAGAACGGGTGCGCGATCGCGTGCGCGATGTTCTCCTGCTGGAGGTAGGCTTGCAGGTCGAATATGTTGTCACGCACACGCGTGATTTCGGCGTGTTGTCCTTCGGAAATGCCCCAGACCAAGACGTGAATTTTACATGCATCTTGAGGAAAATACGTCGTAACTTGCTCGCTGATAAATGAATCCGATTTATTCGATAATTCGAGACAGCCCTCGATCGTATCGTGATCGGTAATCGTCACGAAATCCATTCCGCTTGCGCGCAGCTGAGCGTGCAGCTCGCGCGGATCCGAGCAGCTGTCCGGAAAGTCGAACCGCCGGAAGAGCCATTCTTCGGAGCGCGCACTATAACGCGAATGCACGTGCAAATCGCAGCGGCTCATTTGCCTAGGAACCTTCGACGGCCTCTGCCCGCCGCGCCGCGATCCAGTCCTGATACGTCGTCAATGTCCTCTTTTCGGCGATGCGGGCTGCGATTCGCCTGATCTGACTCCAAATCTCCGCATGCGCAAAATCAGGCGGATGAATACTTAACCGCATCAGCGGCGCCGTATCCACTTGTTGGGAGAGCAGCGCGTTTAGCGCCCGGCTCGTCGCGCGCCGCCAGCTACTCCGCACACTGTAAACCAGCGAACGGGCGGCAAAATTCTCGCCTGTTCGCAGATCGAGAATCATTCGCAGGCGTGTCGTGTATTCGAATTCGGCGTCCGCTACGGCGCGTTCCGCCTCCTGGCCGAGAAGCCACGCTGGCGCAATAAAGCCACGTGGCCTCATGCCGGCCGCTGCGAATTCCTCACGCGCGCGTCGTATCCGGCTGAACGCTTCCGCATATTCCAGATCGTAGAATTCACCTTCGTCCTGAGTGTAAAATTGCGTCGTCAATTGCGTAGCGAAGGTCTCCGCTGCGCGGCGCGGTCGCTGATGGAAATAGCCATGAATGACAATTTCGTGACCATCCGCTTCGAGATCTCGCAACCAGCGCACGAATCCAGGGTCATCCATGGATTTCCCGCGGTGATGGTAGTCCGGCACCACCAACAGAGAACTCACGTCGATACCTAGGACGCGCAACTCGTCGACGATTTGCTTCGAAACCCTCTGCGTCGCAGGTGACACATCATGCAGAGAGACGACAGCCGGTCCCTTCCGCGCCGCAGCGGCTGCCGCGAACATGGGCGAAAAAGAAGTGGCGGCGGCGTCCACGCTTAAATTTTCGATGGCAAGCGGGAAGCAAACAAGTGCAAACGTTTAACCACCCATCCGAATGATCTCGCGAAATTCCGCGGACGTTACGGGTTGCACGGACAGGCGTGATAGCCGCAGCAGCGTCATTTCGGTTAAGTGCGGGTTCTCCTTAATCTGCTCAAGCGTGACGGCCCGCGAAAACTTTCGCACCGTGATGAGATCGACCGTGGACCAATCGCCCTCTTTCGCCGTGGGATCGGGATAAGCAGTCCGCGCGACCTCACCAACGCCAACGACCGCCTTGTCGGTAACGCTGTGGTAATAGAGCACTTGATCGCCTTTTGCCATTCCTCGGAGATTGTTGCGCGCAGTATAATTTCTCACGCCGGTCCAGCTCGTCCGGCCGTCGGCGGCGAAATCCTCCCACGAGTACGCGGAGGGTTCCTGCTTCACGAGCCAGAATTTTTTCATCTCATCAGTAGTAGGCGCGACAGTCTGATTCGACAACCGTTCCCGTTTGTTTGAGACTCGCTCTGATGTCTCGCGGCGCTTTCATCACGTTCGAAGGTTCGGAAGGTTGTGGAAAATCGACACAGGTCCAGCGCCTGGCCACGCGACTCGAACAGAACGGCATTTCCTTGTTGATCACGCGTGAACCGGGCGGCACCGCGATCGGAGAAAAAATCCGGCATCTTCTGCAGTTCGATGCGGAGAGCTTCGGCATGTGCGCTGAGACGGAATTGCTCCTCTTCGAAGCAAGCCGCAGCCAACTCGTGCGCCAGATAATCTCGCCCGCTCTCGAGCAGGGGACCGTGGTTATCTCGGATCGTTTTTTCGATTCGACGACAGTCTATCAGGGCGCCGCGCGCAAGCTGGATCCCGGTGTGGTTTTCCAACTGAATGAGTTCGCCGTCGGACCGTGCCATCCCGATCTCACATTCATCCTCGATGTCGACGTCGCGACAGCGCGGTCGCGTATGTTGAGACGTGTTCGGCCGGTAAAGGTCATCGATCGGATGGAGCAGGAACCGGTGGAGTTTTACGAGAGTGTTCGTAACGCCTATCGCGAGCTCGCGGGGGGTGAACCGGCGCGGTTTTGTCTCGTGGACGGTTCCCGTTCTCCAGACGAAATCGAGGCGGAAATTTGGGCAGAAGCTTGCGCGCGGCTGCCGCAAGTCATTCGAAATTCGCAAATTCGCACGGCGGCGGCGCAACCGTAGGCCATGGCATTTTCACGCACAGTCGCGTTCGAATATTTGCAGCGCGCTTTCGAGAATAAACGGCTCGCTCACGCTTACGTGTTTGCCGGTCCAGTCGGAAGCGGAAAGCGAGCGCTCGCGTCCGATGTTGCGAATGTCGTGAATGGCGTGGAGTTGCACGACATTTTCGCGGCGCGGTCCGCTGGCATTCACATTGCGGAGCCCGAATCCAAATCGCGCCGCATCGTGATTGAGCAGATCCGCGAGCTCGAGCAAACGCTGCAAATGCGCGCTCAGACCGGCCGCCGGAAAGTAGCCATCATCGTCGACGCAGATCGTCTTCAGCCTCAGGCGGCGAATGCGTTTTTGAAGACGCTCGAGGAGCCGCCTAACGACTCCTTGCTCTTGCTCCTGAGCGCTCTGCCGGAGGCACTGCCGGATACGATCCTGTCGCGCTGCATTATGATTTCACTGGCGGCTGGCTCCGGCGCAACGCTTTCAGCCGAAGATGCCGAGTTAGTCGAACTGCTTGGTAGCGTGGCGACCGCGCCAGTGGGCGGCGGAGTACATGTGGCGTATCGACTCGCGCAGGGATTGCACGGTTTACTCGTGCGGATCAGGGAAAACATTCTGGGCGAGAATGCCGCATCACTGAAACGCGATGAAGTGAAGTACAAGAATACAACAGATGGAGCATGGCTTGATGAACGCGAAGACTACTTTAAGGCGCTGACGGAAAGCCTTTATGTACAGCGGCGCGCCGGGTTGATTGAGACGCTGCTTCTTTGGTGGTCGGATGTTTTGCGCGCGAGTACGGGCGTCGCACGAACAGAATTCCCGGAAGTGAAGGAGCAAACTGCCGCCGTTGCTCGAAGACTTTCCACCTCACAGATTTTGCGGCGAATCCGGCGCATCGAAGAACTTCGCGATCATCTCGGCAGAAACATCCAGGAGGCGCTCGCGATCGAGGTGGCCTTTCTGACTATTTTTTCGTTCTGAAATTGATTCTGCGCTAAAGGTCTTCACATGAGATTCGAAAACAAAGTGGCCGTAGTTACGGGATCGGGGAGGGGAATTGGACATGCGATCGCGCTGCGCCTCGCAACTGAAGGCGCTCGGGTCGCATCGGTAAGCCGCACCGAAGCCAATGCAAAAAAAACCGCGGACGAAATCAACGAGACCCGCCCTGATTCTGCGAAGGCATACGCCGTCGACGTCGCTGATCACGCAGCGGTGCAAGAGGTCGGCGCGCGAATCCTCGCCGATTTCGGCGGCGTCGATATTCTCGTCAACAACGCCGGTGTCACGCGCGACGGTCTCAGCATGCGGATGTCGCTCGATGATTGGGACACGGTCATAAACACGAACTTGAAAGGCGCGTTCAACTTCGTCCAGGCGCTGCAGCGGACGATGATCAAGCAACGCAGCGGACGCATTATCAATATTAGTTCCGTCATCGGATTGATCGGCAATGCCGGCCAATCGAATTACGCCGCGAGCAAGGCCGGCTTGATTGGATTCACAAAATCGCTCGCGCGTGAGCTGGCCAGTCGCGGCATCACTGTAAATGCCGTCGCGCCGGGATTGATCGAAACCGACATGACGGCGGTCCTATCGGACGACGTGCGGAAGGCGATTCTCGGCAAGGTTCCTCTGGCGAAATTAGGGGAGCCGGCAGACATCGCGGTCGCGGTCGCATTCCTTGCTTCCACGGAAGCGAAATACATTACCGGGCAGGTTCTCACGGTCGACGGCGGAATGGTGATGTAGGTATTGATCGACCCGGCTTCCTTGCGTCGCAGGCATTCCCATTTCATGGTGAAAAATGACGAGAGAAAAGGCGACGTTTGGTGCGGGATGCTTTTGGGGAGTTGAGTCGACGTTCCGGAACATCAATGGAGTAGCTGATGCAGCAGTCGGCTACGCTGGCGGCACAAAGGAAAATCCCACATACGAAGAGGTCTGCAGTGCGGAGACCGGGCACGCCGAAGTGGTGCAGGTCGAATTCGATCCGAATATCGTGAGTTATCGAGATTTGCTCGATGTTTTCTGGGCGAATCACGATCCGACAACATCAAATCGACAGGGCCCGGATGTCGGCACTCAGTATCGGTCAGTCGTCTTTTATCATAACGACGAGCAGCGCGTCGCTGCCGAGGAAACGAAAGAGAAGTTAAATGCCTCGGGCAAGTTTCGACGCCCGATCGTCACGCAGATCGAGCCGGCACCGCCGTTTTATCGCGCAGAAGAATATCATCAGCGCTACCTCGAGAAGCGCGGAATGGCGCATTGCGCGATCTAATTGACGCGACGTCACGGCGCATGAGTCGCGAGGTCGTTCGCTCGAAGAACTTCGCTCCGTCCGCGGCGGAGTTTATTCTCCAGCACGCGCGCGCGGCTCTCGCGGAGCGCGCGGAGTTTCGTATTGCGCTCTCCGGCGGCAACACGCCGCGCCCGGTATTCGCAGAGTTGGCGCGCATCGGTCGCGACCTTCCGTGGGAGAAGATAATCATCACGTTCAGCGACGAGCGTTGCGTCGCGCCGGACGATGAGCAGAGCAATTATCGCATGGCGCGCGAGTCGCTCTTCGCTCCAGCGGCGGTGCCGGAAGCGTCAATCGTGCGTTTGCGCGGTGAAATCAATCCGCAGCTTGCGGCCCAGGAATACGAGGATGAGCTCGACGTACTCGCGGCGCAGCGCGGCGAAACTATCTATCGTCACGATCTCATCCTTCTCGGGCTCGGCGATGACGGGCATACCGCTTCTCTTTTTCCCGGGACAGCAGCGTTGGAAGAAACGCGACAAAGAATCGTCGCGAATTTCGTGCCGAAATTAAACGTGTGGCGACTCACCTTTACTTACCCGCTGATCGAGCAGGCGCGCGAGATTTGCTTTCTCGTCAACGCGACCAAGCAAGCAGCGCTGATCGATCGCGTCTTGGACGGCAACCCACAATACCCGGCTGCAAGAATCACGCCTGCCGCCGGCCACCTCACGTGGATAATCGGTGAGTTACGGTAGTTTTCTTGCATAATCTTCCGACATGAAATGCGTTGTTGTTACCGGGTCTGCCGGTCTCATCGGTTCTGAAGCGGTCAGGCATTTCGCATCGCGCGGCCATTCGGTCGTCGGCATTGATAACGACATGCGCAGTCAGTTTTTCGGCGCCGAAGCGTCGACGCGCGGGACGCGAGACCAACTCGTCGCGTCGATCCCAGCGTACAAGCATCACAACATCGATATCCGCGACGCCGCGGCCCTGCTTGATCTGTTCGAACAACATCGTTCGCGAATCGCCGCGGTCGTGCACACTGCAGCGCAGCCATCGCACGACTGGGCCGCGCGAGATCCCCAAACGGACTTCGGCGTCAATGCGAACGGCACGCTCAACTTGCTCGAAGCGGCGCGGAAAGTTTGTCCGGAAGCGCCCTTCGTTTTCACATCGACGAACAAGGTTTACGGCGACACGCCGAACCGGTTGCCATTTCAGGAATTAGCCGAACGCTGGGAAATCGAGAAAGGCCACGAGTATCAGGACGGGATTCCTGAGACGATGAGCATTGATTTTACAAAGCATTCCCTCTTCGGCGCATCGAAGACTGCGGCTGACATCCTCGTCCAGGAATACGGACGCTATTTCGGAATGCCGACCGTCTGTTTCCGCGGTGGTTGCCTGACCGGCCCCGCTCATGCCGGAACAGAACTGCACGGATTTCTCTCCTATTTAATGATCTGCACGGTTACGGGACGGCCCTATCGCGTGTTTGGCTACGGCGGCAAACAGGTGCGTGACAACATCCACAGCTACGATCTTGTCGAAGCGTTTGACGCGTTCATTCGCGCGCCGCGCGCCGGTGAAGTTTATAACATTGGCGGCAGCCGCTACAGCAATTGCTCGATGCTCGAAGCGATCAAGCTCTGTGAGGAAATCAGCGGTCGCAAACTAGCGTGGACCTACGAAGAAAATAACCGCGTTGGCGATCATATCTGGTGGATCAGCGATGTGGGGAAATTTCAGGCGCATTATCCCGCGTGGCAATTCAAGTACGGCCTTCGAGAAATGCTGGAGGAAATTCACAGCGCGGTAACGGCGACGCACGCCGCCGCTTAACGTTGGCGGGCCTAGTACTCCTCTCCCTCGTCCTTTTGTGTAGAGGGAACTCGATCGTCAATTACGTAAGCGTAAAACATCACGCCGAGCCAGTAGATCACGCCTAGCGCGAGACCGAACCCTGCAGTCGCAGTCGCCGCGAGAATCGCGAGACCCGCCGCGCAAGGCGCGCCTAGCATGAGGAGGACTCCGAGTAAGCGGTGGCCTTTGTAAATGTGTCCAAGCCCGGGAATCACGCTCAGCATCACCGCGACAGCGTCGCTCGCCGTGCCTTCCGCAGTCTCCGGACTGGCCTCGCGTGTCCAATCGCAACGATCACATTCGGTCGCATCCTTCGGCAACGTGTGGCCGCAGAGTGGGCATTGCTTCGTGCCGGTCGCGGCCGGTGATTGGCTGGCTGGAGCATCAGTATATTCCAAATTTCCTCCTCTTCCTTTGGGCAGACTTTAGGTAAATCGTCACGATGGCGAAACATTTCGTCAAGCAAACTCAGCATGGGCACTTACGATTCCCCGCGTGCAATTTTCGTCACGGCGGACAAAATGCAGCAATGCCTTCGGCAACGGAACTCATCAAATATGCCGACGAATATCTTCGTAGCGTAGAAATCGAAGATTGGCCGAACGCGCTAAATGGCGTGCAGATTCAGAACTCCGGCCGCGTCACGAAGATCGGCGCTGCCGTGGACGCGTCGAGTCACACAATTCTTGCGGCGGCGGCGCGCCATATTGACTTCCTGATCGTGCATCACGGGTTGTTCTGGAACGGTCTTCGCCCGATTTCGGGACCTCTTTACCGCGTCGTGAAGGTAGCGTTCGATCACGACATCGCGCTCTACGGTTCACATCTTCCACTTGATTGTCATCCGATCGTCGGCAACAACGCCTGCCTCGCCGCTTCGTTAGGCATCGACGTCACCGAGCCGTTTCTCGAAACGAAAGGCCGACCGATTGGGGTGAAGGCGTTATGTCGCGCGCCGCTCGAGCAATTGGTAACGAAGCTCGAAGAATCGTTAGGCGGACCGGTGAAAACATTTGCACATGGGCCTGCGGAAACGCGCGTGGTTGCAATTGTCACGGGCGCGGCAGGATCTGAGGTTGCGGCTGTCGCCGCGGAAGGCGTCGATACTTTCATAACCGGCGAGGCGCCCCATTGGGCGGCTGTTGCAGCTGCGGAAATGGAAGTGAATTTATTGCTCGGCGGGCACTACGCGACCGAAACCTTCGGAGTCAAAGCGCTTGCCGCGCACCTCGCGGAGCACTTCAAGTTGCCGTGGGAATTCATTGATTCCCCGACCGGATTATAGCGATGGCTGGGAGCGAGAATCGCCGGGTAAGCACGCGCGCCACCGGGATCGTCGGCATCGCCATCCTTTGCAGCCGTCTTCTGGGTTTGGTACGCGAAGTTGTTTTCGCATCGTTGTTCGGCGCGAGCAGGAGCATGGACGCGTTCCTCACGGCGTTTCGTGCCCCGAACATGTTGCGCGACCTCTTCGCGGAAGGGGCGCTTTCCACAGCGTTTGTTACGACATTTTCGCGCCGGATCGCAACCGACGGCGATCAATCCGCATGGCGTCTCGCAAGCAAGGTCGCGACGCTCACGCTTATTTTCATGAGCGCGCTGACGATCGCCGGAATCGTCTTTGCGCCCGCCCTCATCAAAATCCTCGCGCCTGGTTTTCCGCTCGAGAAGGCGGCGCTCACGATCGAGCTCACGCGAATAATGTTCCCGTTCATCCTGCTCGTTTCGCTCGCCGCATTGGTCATGGGAATGCTCAACGCGAAGCACGTCTTCGGCATGCCAGCGATGGCTTCGAGCTTTTTCAACATCGGCTCAATTGTCGCTGGCGTTGCGCTTTGTTACTGGCTCGATCCGCAACCCGATTGGCGGCACCCGCATTTCGGTGAGCGTGGTCTCGTCGGACTTTCGATCGCGACGCTCATCGGTGGATTGCTCCAGCTCGCCGTTCAGTTGCCCTCGTTAGGCCGCGTCGGTTTTCGTTTTCGTCCAGACTTCAATTGGCGCGATGCCGGCGTGCGCACAATCCTTGTTCTGATGGGTCCGGCCACGATCGCGGCGAGTGCCGTGCAGGTGAACGTCGCGGTGAACAGCGGCTTCGCATCGAAGCTCGGCGATGGTCCGATGACATTTCTTAACATTGCCTTTCGCCTCATGCAGTTGCCGCTCGGAATTTTCGGCGTGGCCATCGCGACTGTCACGCTGCCGCTTGTTTCGCGCAGCGCTGCCCTCGGGAACAAGGAGGAATTTCGCGGCGCCCTCGCCCATGCCCTGCGCCTCGTCATGCTGCTCACGATTCCTTCCGCGATTGGTCTCATGATTCTGGCCGAACCAATCATCAGCCTCATTTACCAGCACGGTCGATTCACTGCGGATGCGACCTTGCAGACGGCGGCGGCGCTCCGTTTTTACGCAATCGGCCTGGTCGGTTATTCGGCGGTCAAAGTACTCGCGCCTGCGTTTTACGCGCTCGACAAACGTAATCTGCCGATGCTCGTTAGCCTTCTTTCCATTGCGGTGAACTTTTGCCTCAACTGGTATTTCACGTTTCGCCTGCAGCTCGGACATCGCGGCCTGGCGCTCTCGACGAGCCTCGTCGCGATCACGAATTTCCTTTTCCTCTATGGAATGATGCGACGGTATGTCGGCCGGCTCGAAACAGGCGAAATGATTTTCACGCTGATGAAATTGCTGATCGCGGGCGCTGC
>JBDUAZ010000037.1:0-3928 GCA_040004385.1 Chthoniobacterales bacterium
GAGCAGGGGACTCATAAGCCCTTGGTCGGGAGTTCGATTCTCCCCTCTGGCATTTTCTGCTTCGCCCGTCCTCTATTCCACCGACCGATGAACCAGCGCTACTTCGAGGATGTGAAAGTTGGCGACTGCTTTGGTTCGAATTCCTACAAGGTATCGGAGGCGCAAATATGCGCTTTCGCGGAGGAGTTCGATCCGCAGGCGTTCCATCTTGATGCAGAGGCGGCTCGGAAAAGCATTTTTCAACAGTTGAGCGCGAGCGGCTGGCATACCGCGGCGATTGCAATGCGGTTGTTCGTTACCGGTGAACTGCAGTTTAGTGGCGGGGCGATCGGCCTCGGAGTTGATGAGTTGCGCTGGCCGCACCCCCTACACGCGGGCGACGTGGTGCGGCTCGAGACAGAGATCATCGAGACACGGGGATCAAAATCAAAACCGGGGTACGGTATCGTTCGAATGCGCAATGTCGCCACCAATCAGCGTGGCGCGGCGGTCATCACCTACATCGCGACCGCGCTCGTCCTGCGACAGCCGGGCTGAGGAGCGTCAGGCGATTACTGCTTCCCGGCACTTCGCAAGATTGAGTTTGCCCGAGGCAAGAACTGGTATCGCTTCCACGCGTCGGACTGTTCGCGGAATCCAAAGATTGGGGACGCCCATTTCGCTCAGCGCGCTTCGCAGCGTCGCCAGATCGACATCAATGCTGGAGAGAAGGATAAGTGCTTCTCCTTTTGTTTCATCGGGCACTCCGATAACGGCAATTACGCGATCACTTTGATCGACTAAACCGAGCGCTGCCACGACTTTCGCTTCGACTACTTCGTGTGGCACCATTTCGCCGCCAATTTTTGAAAACCGTGAGAGCCGGCCGTCGATATAGAGGAATCCATCCTCGTCGAATCGCCCGAGATCACCTGTTTTAAACCACCCTTCGCGTAGCACCTCGGCACTTCGCTTCGGATCGCCCAAGTAACCTTCGAAGATGTTCGGACCGCGCAGCCAGAGCATTCCCGTATCGTGCAGCGAGAGTTTCTCGTCGGTTTCGGCATCGCGGATTTCCGCGGCGATACCGGGCGCAAGCTTGCCGGTTGAACCAAGCCGGCTCGAGGGCTGAATCGATTGTGCATCCTCACTCGGAGTGGGATCGGGCAGATTTACGCTCACGACAGGCGACGTTTCGGTGAGGCCGTATCCTTGCATCACGGCTTTGTCGAAACGCTCTTCAAAGGCTTTTGCCAGATCATCCGGTAACTTCTCGGCACCCGTAATCACGAGACGCAAGCTGCGAAGGTCCGCGCGCTCCGCCTTGCGCAAATACGCGCGCAGGAACGTCGGCGTGGCGAGGATGATCGTGATCGCGTAGCGCTTGATCAATTCCGCGATTTTCGCCGCATCAAGAGGGTTAGGATACGTCACCGTGGCCACCCCTTCGATCAGCGGGTACCATAGCGTGACGGTCGCGCCGAAACTGTGAAAGAGCGGAAGCGACGCCAGAAGCCTGTCCGACGGACGCGAATCCAGCAGGACACGGAACTGCGAAACGTTCGCGATGATATTACGATGAGTCAGGGCGACGCCTTTCGGCTTGCCTGAGCTGCCACTTGTGAAGAGTAAAAGCGCTTCCGCGCGATCGCCGACGCGCGGAATGCGCAGAATTCGCTCAAGAAAACGCGCCGGAAGAATCACGCAGCAAAGCCACCAGCAGATGATCGCGGCCTTCATTGGTGGCAGTATTTCGTCTACGTAAATCGTGCCCGCAGGCCACGGGAAATCTTCAAAGCGCTTCCTAACGAGTCGCGCTGAGAGAATCGTTGTAACGCCGGATTGCTCGAGCGCTGATTCGATTGATTCGCGAGCACTTGTGAAGTTGAAGTTCACAGGAATCTTACGCGCGAGAACCACGGCGAGATTAGCGATAATGCCGCCTTTGCTCGGAGGCATGACGATACCAATCCGGCGTTCGGGATAATGGCGTTCGATATGTCGCGCCAGTGCGATGGCGGCACCTAGTAGTTTTGCGCAGGGCAAGCTCGAACCGTCGAGACCGTCGGTTATTGCGGTGCGGAATGGGTGGTGTTTTAGCCCTCGCAAACATGCGACGGCGAGATGCTGTTGCAAATTCGGCCGCTGGCTGAAACAGAACTCGCCGAGTTTGAGCAGCTCTTCGCGCACGGTCGCGATATCTGCTTGGTCCGGCGCGAGCGGTTTTCCAAACGCGACGCGCACGTAATACGGAACGCGGCGGGGCCATTTCGTAAAAAAGCGGCCGCCTTGAAAGGAAAAAATTGAACCCCACAGCTGATCGAGCCAGACAGGGACAACCGGCGCCTCGGCCTGGCGTGCGATCAGTTCGTACCCGCGACGCAAACGAAGGAGCGTTCCCGAGCGCGACAATTGGCCCTCCGGAAACAGGCAGACGATTTCGCCTGCGCATATTTGTTCCGCGGCGAGCCGGATCGCTTCGCGCGGCCGTTTCTGATTGATCGGGATACAACCGACGGCGCGCAGCGCAGAATGCAGGAAGCGGTTTCGATAAAATTGTTCATCAATCACGAAACGAATGGGCCGCCGCGCCGCGAGCAGGAGAACGATCGCATCGATCCACGTGATGTGATTTGGCAGGAGCAAAAAACCGCCCTTCGGCAGACTCTCCAGACCAGTTGCGATCACGCGGTAGACGATGCGCGCGATCGCCTTGCCGAAAGGGAGTAGAAGGTGATCACCCGCGTGGCGGTACGGCATCATTTATGATTTACAATCACTGCGCCCCGACCTGCAATCGGCAATTCGATGAGGGTGCGTGAATCAGAGCACAAACCAGGAGCGCGGACGGCCCTCGTTCTCCTGCTCGGCATCAATCTGTTCAACTACATCGACCGCCAGATTCTGGCGGCGGTCGAGCCGCAGATCCGCGACACTTTTTTTTCGCCTACCGATCCGAATGCGATGGCAACGACGGGCATCCTGGGCACGGCGTTTCTCGTTACCTACATGCTCTCCGCGCCAGCGCTCGGTTGGCTTTCGGATCGCTTTTCGCGATGGATGATTGTGGGTTGCGCAGTCGTTCTGTGGAGTATCGCAAGTGGCGTTTCCGGTCTCGCGGCGACATTCGGATTATTGCTCTTTACGCGAATTTTCGTGGGAATCGGCGAGGGTGGGTACGGACCCGCCGCGCCCACTATTCTCGCCGACTTGTTTCCGATCGAGCGGCGAGGGCGAATCCTCGCGATTTTCTGCTCAGCGATTCCCGTTGGCAGTGCGCTCGGCTACGTGCTCGGCGGCTGGATTAACACGCATTTCGGCTGGCGTTGGGCTTTTTACGCCGTCGCACCGCCGGGCGTGCTACTTGGCTTGCTCTGTTTCACGCAACACGATCCGCGGGGGCTACGCAGCAAATTCTCAGGTATCGCGCGCCCCGGCTGGAATCACTACCTCACGCTCTTTCGCACGCGCTCCTATGTGATGAATACCCTGGCGCAGACGGCCATGACCTTCGCAATCGGCGGTCTCGGTTTTTGGATAGCGGCGTATCTTCGTTATCGCGAGCAGCCGGAATCCGGTAAGATGATTTTCGGCGCGATCACGGTTGTTGCAGGGCTGGGATCGACCCTGCTTGGCGGCGTACTCGCTGACAAGTTGCGGCCGCGAATTCCCGGTTCGTATTTCCTTGTCTCGGGTCTTGGAATGTTGATCGCGTTCCCACTGTTCGTGGCCGCGCTGTTCACGCCGTTTCCAGCGGCGTGGTCGTTGATGTTTGCCGCCATTTTCTTCGCGTTTCTGAATACGGGGCCGTCGAACACGGCTCTCGCCAATGTCTCGTTACCCTCTATCCGTGCGACCGCTTTCGCCTTGAATATTTTGATCATCCACACGCTCGGCGATGCGTCGGCATTTCCTGTCATAGGATACATCGGCGGACACACGAATATGA
>JBDUAZ010000123.1:0-13150 GCA_040004385.1 Chthoniobacterales bacterium
GGAAACTCAAAGGTCGCGGGCATAATCCCCACGACTGTGTAGCTGCGCCCATTCATGGAGAGCTTGCTTCCAACGACATTTGGCTGGCGATCGAATCGCCGCTGCCAGAGGCGCTCGCTAATGACGACGACGTCGTCGTGGCCAATGCCGCGTTCATCGGGCGCGAAAACGCGGCCCGCGATCGGTTCCACCCCGAGCAACGGAAACAGACTCGGAGTGACCACCGCTCCCTGAATGCGCTCCGGCATCTCGCCGCCGGTGAGATTCATGTCGGCATAATCGAACGCCGCAATCTGCTCGTAACTGTGTGTCTGCTTTTCGTAATCGAGGAACTCCGGCGCAGAGACGGGAATGCGATCGAGACCTTGCAAACTGAACTGCTCCCAGAGCAGGACGACCTGCTGCGGATTTTTGTATGGGAGGGGGCGAAGGAGGAGTGCGTTAACGATACTGAGCACGGCCGTATTCGCGCCGATGCCGAGCGCGAGGGTCGCGATCGCCAGGATCGTGAATGCCGGACTCTTCAACAGCATCCGCAAGGCGAAGCGCAGTTCGTGGATCATAATCCGATCAATCGCGCGTCATGATTGTCATGCTGTCACGGCTGTGGCGATGAGCAGGAGCAAAATGATGATCGCTCCGAGCAGCGAATCTTTGTCCCTCTCGTTAGGCATACGCCCTCGCGAATCTGTCAGGCAGCGACGCGGTTGTCCTCGACGACCCGGCCATCGAACAAATGAATGGTGCGATCAGCGTGTTCGGCGAAACGGGTGTCATGCGTCACCATGCAGATTGTCGCGCCGCCAGCATGCAACTCCTGCAGCAACGCCATGACCGCGTCGCCGTTCCGCGAGTCAAGGTTACCCGTTGGCTCATCCGCCAGAAGGATCGCGGGCTTTCCAGCGAGAGCGCGCGCTACTGCGACACGTTGTTGCTGGCCGCCGGAAAGCTGACTCGGCAAGTGCTTTGCTCTATGTCCCATCCCAACGCGTTCAAGCGCTTCCACCACGAAGCCTTTGCGTTCCGAGGCGGCCATTCCGCGGTAGGTAAGAGGCAACTCGACGTTTTCAAAGACCGTCAAATCGCCGATCAAATTGAAGCTTTGGAAAATAAATCCAATCTCGCGATTACGAATCCTCGCGCGTTCCGGGAATGAGAGGTTCGCGACTTCCGTTCCTTTCAACGAATAACTGCCGTGAGACGGCGTATCGAGCAGACCAAGTATTGAAAGCAGCGTTGACTTGCCGCAACCGGAAGGACCTGCGATCGAAACGTACTCGCCCGTTCGAATATCGAGATGGATCCCGGAGAGCGCGTGCGTTTCGACTTCGTCTGTCAGGAACACTTTCGTGACGCCTTCGAGTTTAATTAATGTGTCAGATCCGTTCGCAGACGATCTGCGAGCCGGTTGTTCGGGCAACGTTTCGGTGGGAGGCATAGGTGTATTAGTGGATTGTGTTAGTTGTGTGTTAGTTAAGGCGAATGCGCTCGTGAGCGTCCATGGAACTGGTGTCCGACAGGATTACCTGGTCCCCAGGCTGGAGGCCGCTCAGGATCTCGATGGTGTTGACGGAGCTCCGGCCGAGTTTTACGGGAGTCCGGACAGCTTCCGATGTCCCGGAAACGATCTTGAAAATTCCGACCGTGTTGTTTTCCTGACCGAACGCCGGCCGTCCGACGTAGACGACATTGTCGAGCCGTTCCAGTTCAATAGTTCCATCGACACTTAAGTCAGGGCGCGCGCCTTTCGGCAGTTCGCCGTCGAGCGCGACATCCACCGTCACGGTCCCCTGTTCCACCGCAGGATCGACCCGCACGGCGTGGCCAGGCACAACTCCGTTGCGGGTGTCGATCGATGCCGGTTGGTTAACCTGAATGTCTTTCGCCTGTGTTTCGGCGATTTTGATTTGCGCCTTCAGTTTCGTGGGATCCGCGACACGAGCGAGATTCGCCCCGGGGATTACGCGCTGTCCGACTTCCAGAGGGAGTTGCTGCAGCACTCCCGAGAAACCGGCGCGGACATGCAGTGCATCAACTTGCTGGAATTTTAACGCTGCTGACTCGCGGAGCTGGTCAACTTCCGCCTGCTTCGATGCAAGCTGAGGTTCAATGGAATCTTTCGCGAACGCCATACGTTTGGTTTCGATCGCATCGCGGTTTGCGAGGTCTTCGGCTTTGACCTTGGATGTCTTGTAGGCAAGATCGGAGACAAGACCGTTCTTTTTCAGCTGGTCGTTCGTCTCGCTTTCCATCTTCGCCTGCTGAAATTCAGAGTGGACCTTTGCCGCCGCAGCTTCCTGGTCGAGAAGCCCGCGCTGCAACGTCGCACGCAGTGTGATGAGCTCCGCTTCCGCGCCCTTAAGTTTTGATTCTGCTTCATGCGCGGCTTGCTCCAATTCCGGGCTGGTCAGTTCAAGGATCACTGTCTCCGGTTCCACGTGCGCACCTGGTCGAATGATAATTTTGTCGACGCGGCCTTCAGTGTTTGCCGCGATCCAACGAATTTGCTCGGGAACCAGAGTTCCAAGACCGCGCACTTGCCGGACCATTGGGCCGCGCTTGACGGTGTCGATCCAAACAGTCGAGCGATCGATGCTTGGGACCGCCGGCTTCAGGCGCGAGAGCGCGAACGTTATGATCAGCAGCGCGAGAACGGAGCCGGCGATGATAATGATGCGCCGCTTGCGCTTTTGGCGGGCGACATTCGGGCGCGGAACATCCATCGCAGAGCTGCCTGGGGTAAAGCCGCTCGGCCGCACAATAGTGTTTTCCGCTTTGACTTCCGAGCTTTGTCGCATCGCTGGTATTGCGCTCGGTTAAAGCGCCGCGATTGAACGCACCAAGTTAATTAGCGCGCTTGCGCTGCTGATAAGGGGCAGCGCCGCAGTCATCGCGATTATGCCGAAGAAAACTGCTTCACCGATGAAATCATGGCTCGCTTCGTTCTTGAAGTAGTTGTCACTGATCGTGCGAAACGAAGGACGACGTGCGCCGAGGCAGCGACCACCCATGTCTGCAAGGGAGGCAGCCTGAAAGCTGAAGTCCGTTTTCGGCGTCCGAAAGCTCGAGCCTGCCGTCAGGCGACCGCAATCTCTGCGGCTCCTGGCTGCGGTGAATTGGAATGTTGGTTTCATATTTTCTTTCCTTTGAGATGCATTTCGCAGCCCGGTTGGATTCAAAAGTTTCTGCGTCGAGCAGTCCCTAATGCAATGGCCGTGCCACGGCCATATAAAAAGTTATAAACACCTATAATTGAGTTAGTTGTAGTTCTTAGCCAGATTTACTTTGCATCCGAAACGCGTCGGTATCGGGATTCTACTGTCCCGATTGTGGGACGTAGTTTCCGCCATCCCACGCCAAGGCCAGGAAGGCCCTCGTTGTATTGTAAATCCAAGCTTCGACGCCGTGCGCTTCAGTCGGGATGACCGTGCGCGAACCTTATTTTGGCAAACGCAGAAGCGCTTCGCAGCCCGGTTGTCCGTTGCGATTCGCCAGCGTGAGGGAGCCGCCATGCGCCTCAGCGATCTGTCGGCTGAGCGCGAGGCCGATCCCAGAGCCGCCGGGTTTGGTCGTAAAAAACGGAACGAATAAGTTCGTTGGATTCATAATCCCGGGACCGGTGTCGCGAACAAAAACTTCCACGCATTCGCTCATATCGCGCCACCCAGTCGCTACGGTGCCGGCAGTCTCGAGCGAAGCGTCGGCTGCGTTGTGCAGGATATTGATCAACAACTGCTCGAGCTGCGCCGCATCAGCCTGAATGACGACGTCGGGGCCATTGACTACGCGCACGGCGAGACGGGTCTCGAGACTTGCGACCCGCCTAACGAGTCCAGCAAGATCGACATCCTCTTTTTGTGGCGGGGGAAGGCGAGCAAGTCGCGCGTATGCCTGCATGAAGCGGCTGAGCGATTCGGCCCGCGTCGCGATAATGTTCAAACCGCTTCTTGCGTCGTCGCGCCAATCTGGAGGCGGCGGATCGCGACGAATCAATGTTTCCAGACTTCCAGCGATCGATTTGATCGGGGCGAGCGAGTTATTCATCTCGTGACCGATCACGCGAACGAGGCGTTGCCACGCATTGCGCTCTTCTTCGCGCAGCGTACGGCTGAGGTCTGTCAGCACGAGCAACTCATGCGGCAACCCGTGCTCGCGAAATGAACTCCGCCGCACGCCCCATCGTCCCGTCCCGCCCGGAAAGCTGAGCGTGATGGGCGCGTCTTCGTCCGCATCGCAGCAAACTTCGAGCCCGAGATCGCGAGCACGACGGCCGAGCAATTTATCCATCGGTTGCCCAAGTAGATTTTCGCCCGCTCGATTCACCAGCCGAAGTCGCCGTTCAGGATCAAAGGTGAAAACCGCGACGTCGATCTCCGCCATAATTGTGCGGAGGAGCGCGGTCGCTTCAAATGCGCCGAGGCGCTGTAATCGCAGCGTCTCACCCAGCTCGTTTATTTCGAGAAGCGCTTCGCCGAGCGCGTCATCGGCTCGTGCACCGCGCGCGCGGATCGAGTAGTCGCCTTCTCGCAACGCCGCGAGCAGGTTCGTCATCGTTTGCAGCGGTCGCATCACATGCTCGCGCACGCTGACAATAAATCCGGAAGCGAAACCGACGATGAGGAGCGTCAAAGTCCACTGCACCTTCGCGGTATGATCGCCCAGCCAGAGAAGCAGGAGACTGACGAGAACTCCGGCAGCAGCGGCGCAAATCGTCAGCCATGTTATACGCGATTCGTGAGTCAGGCGGTGACGCAGTTTCTTAACCGCCTTCATTCGAAAATCGAGAATCGAGAATATTAGAGTCCATACTGCTGCAGCCGGCGGTAAAATGCGCTGCGGCTCAATCCTAAAGCTTCGGCAGCTTTCCGCGCATTCCCATCGAATCGGGAGAGAGCCTTTTTGACCAGGAACGCTTCCACTTCCTCCAGGCTCATGTCTTCGAGGCTGGGCGCGTCGTCTCTACCACTCGTTAGGCCGAGATCGGTTACTTTTACCTGCTGCCCCTGAGCCATCAATATGGCCCGCTCGACGATGTGATCGAGCTCACGCACGTTCCCAGGAAACTGATGCTGCATAAGAATGTCGCGTGCGGTCTCTTCGAAGGCTGTCAGCGCCTTGCGGTATCGCTTCGCGTGCTGGCGCAGAAAACTATTCGCCAGAGGCATAATATCTTCGCGGCGCTCGCGCAGAGGAGGAAGCGCGATCTCAATGGTATTGAGCCGGAAAAGAAGGTCCTGGCGGAAACGTCCCGCCGCGACTTCTTCATGCGGGTTCGCGTTTGTCGCTGAGACGATCCGCACGTTTGCGCGCAAAGTTTTTGACGAACCGACGCGCTCAAATTCTCCGGTCTCGATCACTCGCAAAAGTTTCGTCTGCTGGTTCAGTGGCACGTTCGCGATTTCGTCCATGAAGAGCGTGCTCTCATCGGCGAGCTCGAACCGGCCCGCGCGATCTGCCTTTGCATCCGTGAAGGCGCCTTTCACGTGACCGAACAGCTCGCTTTCGAAAATTCCTTCGGAGAGCCCGCCCATGTTTACCGTGATCATGCTGTGCGAAGCGCGTGTCGATAAGGCGTGAAGCGCGCGCGCGACCAACCCCTTGCCCGTCCCGTTTTCACCCGTGATCAAGACGTTCGCGTCTGACGGCGCGACGCGGGAAATCAATTCCAGCACCGGACGCATCCGCGGCGATTCCGCGATAATGTTCGGTGCGTTGCCGCGGAGCAACTGATTGGCAGCCTCGAGACGCCGGCCTTTTCGCAGCGCCCCCGCGAGCTCGATTTGTGTCCGCACGATCGCGAGGAGTCGCTCGTTGTCCCACGGCTTCGGAATGAAATCGCGAGCGCCACGTTTCATCGCTTCTACCGCGAGATCGATTGTCGCCCACGCCGTCATGACCACAATCGGCAGCGTATTATCGAGTGCCTGGATGCGCGGGATAACTTCGAGCCCTTCCTGCCCCGACGTTGTGTCGCGCGTGTAATTCAGGTCCATGATGAGGAGCGCGTAATCGCGTTTGTCGAGCGATTGAAAAACGCCGGATAACGACGTTACCGCATCCGTCTGATGGCCTTCGCCTTTGAGCAGGATGCGCAATGCCTCGAGTACATCGGTCTGATCATCCGCGATCAAAATTCTGCTCACGGATTCATTCTCAACTCCGTTTCGGTCGCGGTGTCAAACATCGACACGACTGCGGACCCAGCGCCGCCGAGTGATATTAGAGATGAAAGTGGACGACGCGAATCAGCGCTTCACGTCTTACAAGACAGAGCGCATTCTCTTATCGACTAGCGAAAACTCGCGACCGGGAAAGACATTGCCGCCGGTGAAAATGTTTCCTGATTTTCTCCGCCTACATCCCGCCGGCACGTTAACCGTCGCCAGTGTAAAGCCGATCGACACATCCAGCCCGCTCGTCACTGCGCCGATCGGCGCAAAGCCTTCTTGGTTAGTGCACTCAAACCCAAAGCGTACGGTCAAACGTGCGGTATTGAATCGCTTCGCTCACGTGCTCGGACGTAATCGCATCCGCGCCCTCCAGGTCTGCGATCGTACGCGATACTTTCAGGATACGATCGTAGGCACGCGCGCTCAGATTAAGTTCCGTCATCGCGACCCTGATTAGTTCCTGCGACTCGTCGCTGAGTTTGCAGTGCTGTTTAATCTGCCGCGGCCCCATCCGCGCGTTGCAGTTTGTTTTCTTATCGGCCGTGAAACGCTCCTGCTGCCGCTCGCGCGCTGCCGTGACGCGCTCGCGGATGGCTAACGAATTTTCTTCCGCTCGCGTGCTCGAAATGTCGCGGTAATCGACCGCGGGAACTTCGATGTGCAGATCGATCCGATCGAGTAACGGGCCGGAAATCCGCTGCCGGTAACGCTGTACTTGCAGCGGTCCGCAGCGGCACTCGCGCTTCAGATCGCCAAAATACCCGCACGGACACGGGTTCATCGCCGCGACCAACATGAACTCGGAAGGGAAAGTAAGGCTGCCCGCTGCGCGTGAGATTGTGACTTTCCCATCCTCGAGCGGCTGGCGCATTACCTCGAGCGTCGAGCGTTTAAATTCCGGCAGCTCATCAAGAAAAAGGACTCCGTGATGCGCGAGACTGACTTCTCCGGGCGTTGGAATCGCCGAGCCACCGAGCAAACCGACATCAGAGATCGTGTGGTGTGGCGATCGGAACGGTCGCGTCGAAACAAACGCGTGTTCGCCGCTTAACATGCCGCTGATGCTGTGAATTTTTGTGCTTTCGATTGCCTCTTCGAGCGACATCGGCGGCATGATCGTGGCGATCCTTTTTGACAGCATCGACTTGCCGGAACCGGGCGGGCCGATCATGAGCAGATTATGTCCGCCGGCAACGGCCACTTCGATCGCGCGTTTGACGTGGCCTTGTCCCTTCACGTCGCTGAAATCGACGTCGTAGTCCTGGTGCGATTCGAAAAATGACGTGAGATCCCCTCGCGTCGGCTGCATCTGCGTTTCGCCGCGGATAAACTCGAAGGTCTGGCGGAGATTTTGCACGCCATAGACATCGATGCCTTTTACCATGGCGGCTTCGTGTGCATTTGCTTCCGGCACAAAGATCGCCTCTTTGCGACGCCGCCGTGCTTCGAGCGCGACCGGCAGCACGCCTTTTACCGGTCGCACAGCTCCATTCAACGCGAGCTCGCCGACGAAGCTAAACTTCGCGAGCGTCGACCCATCGAGATCTTCGCTCACCGCGATCATTCCCAACGCGATTGGCAGATCGAAGCTAGGCCCTTCTTTTTTTATATCAGCCGGCGCCAGATTGATCGTTGTTCGTCCGCGAGGCCAGAAGTAGCCGCTGTTTTGGATCGCAGTGGTGACACGGTCGCGGCTTTCTTTCACGGCGGCATCTGGCAGCCCTACGATGATGATGTTCGGGCTCCCGCCGGCGCCATTTACTTCGATCTCAACTTCATACGCATCGACGCCATAAACCGCCGCCGAGTAAATCTTCGCGAGCATGCGTCGGCGAACGTGACAGACAACTCCAAAGAGGAGAAGCGGAATCCCGAGAAACGCTTCAGTTGAAGGTTTACGGATGCAAAATTATGGGACAGTCTGGCACCGCCGCGTTGTCCAGGCCTGCAGACGCGTAAACGATGGCCACAAAGCAGTTTATGCGCTGCCAGCAGAAAGTTTGAACAAGATGCGTCCAGTTGCTGTCAGTATTGCGATATTTAACCTTGTTAAATAGTTTGGCGAATGTTAAAACCTGCATCCTACGAGCGCCCGGGAAACGTAACAACCGGAAACTTGTCGGGCACTCCCTCCCACCCTTTTCATGAGAAGTTATATGGCTGCTGAAGATAGCGATACTGGAATAAAGATTTACCTGCGCGAAATCGGGCAAATTCCGCTTTTGACCCCCAATCAGGAGATCGAACTCGCCGCGAAGATTAAAAAGGGTGACCGCGAAGCGCGGGCCTTGATGATTCGATCGAATCTGCGCCTCGTGGTAAAAATCGCACATGACTATGCGAACCTGGGCCTGCCACTGCTCGACCTGATTTCCGAAGGCAACATCGGCTTGATGAAGGCCGTCGAACGCTTCGATCCGGCGAAAGGTGGCAAGCTCAGCACCTACGCAGCGTGGTGGATTAAACAATCCATCAAGCGCGCACTGGCAAACCAGAGCAAAACCATCCGCCTGCCGGTTCATCTCGTCGACAAAATTTCCAAGATGCGCCGCGTTTCGCTCCAGATGAGTGAAGAACTCGGGCGCGAACCGACCGATGACGAACTTGGCGAGGAGATCGGCATCGCGAGCGGAAAAGTCTCGCAGTTGAAGACAGTCTCAATCCGGCCGGCCTCACTTGACGCCCCAATCAGCGATGATGATTCGACCGAGTTCGGCGAAATTGTCGGCGACGAGGAAGCTCAGACGCCGTTCGAATTGTTGCGCGATAAAAATCTCCGCAACGAAGTCGGCGGCCTCCTGGACGTGCTCGACGATCGCGAGCGTAAGATCATCTTTTCGCGTTTCGGTCTGGATGGTGGGAAACCAAAGACGCTCGAGGAAGTGGGCAAAAAATTTGGCGTAACGCGCGAGCGGATTCGGCAGCTGCAGAATATCGCGTTGTCGAAACTGCGCCGGGCGCTTAGCAAAAAAGAGCGTCCTGTTGACGTCGAGCTGCCGGTTGAGGCGTAAGGTTTACCGGAACGGTCCGAATTCAGAACGCGCGGATTAAAGGTCCGCGCGTTTTTGCTTTTTCGTCGTGGCTGAATCACCGGCCGCGTAGCCTTTTGTCGCCGCCACAAGGGTTTGCACAAAAGCGCTAACTCTTTCCGGCAAACTCGAAGCAGCGCCGAGTTCGGCGATTCGTTGGACAATCGCGCTTCCAACGACCACCGCGTCCGCACACTCCGCCACTTGCTCTGCCTGCCGCGCATTTGAGACTCCAAAGCCGACCGCGATCGGCAATTTAGTGCAAGTGCGGATCACAGCCACGCGCTCGCCGAGCGATGAAGTCACGTTCGCCTGAACGCCCGTGACCCCTTCCCGAGAAACATAGTAAATAAATCCCGCGCCGCGCTCGCAAATCTTTCTCATTCGATCCGGGGCGGTCGTCGGAGTAATCAGCCGAATGTGAAGAGGAGAATCCCTCCCGGATTCCCCCTCTTCATCGGGGGGCAAATCGAGAATCAATAAGCCGTCCACGCCCGCCGCCACCGCGTCGGCGTGGAAACGTTCGTAGCCATACTGAAAAACTGGGTTCAGATACGTGTAGAGCACAATTGGAAGCTCGGAAGCACGGCGGATTTCCCGAACGCAGTTGAGCACCCCGGCGACTGTTGCGCCTGCTTCGATCGCTCGCTGCGCCGCCATTTGATTTACGATCCCATCGGCCAACGGATCGCTAAACGGCACGCCCAGTTCCAATACGTCCACGCCCGCTTTTTCGAAAGCGAGCGCAAGCTCCACTGTCTTCGATAACGAAGGATCGCCCGCGCAAATGTAGGCGATAAACGCCTTTTCCCGGCGAGCGCGCAATTCTTCGAAACGGACGTCGATCCTGTTACTCATCGGCCTGCGTTTGATCTCGGATAGAATCTGCGCGCTGAACAGTGATTTCTGTTTAAGTTTCGCTCGTGTCCGAGCGCGAGAAAACGCTGACGATCAATGAAATTTATCAGTCGATCCAGGGCGAAAGCACCTGGGCTGGACGGCCGTGCGTTTTTGTCCGCCTGACCTTCTGCGATTTACGCTGCTCCTATTGCGATACTGAATACGCGTTTTACGAGGGGAAAAAACAGACCCTTACCGAGGTCGTGACGGCGGTGCAATCGTATGACTGCTCGCTTGTAGAAGTCACCGGCGGCGAACCTCTCCTCCAGAAAAATGTCCTGGCACTAATGACGTTGCTTGCAGATGCCGGCCTCACCGTATTGCTGGAAACGAGCGGCGCTCATGACATTTCCCCGGTCGATCCGCGAGTGCACCGGATTATGGACTTGAAGACACCTGGCAGCGGGGAGACTGCTCGAAATCTGTTTTCGAACGTCGAACATCTGACGTCACGCGACGAAGTGAAGTTTGTTGTCGGTTCGCGCGAAGATTACGAATGGTCGCGTGGCGCAGTGCAGAAATTCAATCTCGCCAATCGCTGCGGCGCGGTATTGTTCTCGCCGATTTTCGGCCGGATCGATCCACAGCAGATTGTTGAATGGATTCTCGCCGACAACTTGCCAGTGCGATTCCAGCTTCAGATGCACAAATTCATCTGGACACCCACGAAACGCGGCGTGTGACGGCGCGTTCGCGATCTTCCTCCCGTGGCGAGGACTCGGGATGACAGATTTGGCAACCGATGCGAACCTGCGCAAATGCGGGCGCGATTGACAAAAGACTTCACCTTCGAAGCAGCGCAGACGCTGCCGAACGCCCCTCAAGGTCACAAGTGCCGGAAGATGCATGGGCACAGTTTCAAGATCGAGATCTCTGTCGAAGGGGAAGTGGACCCGGCCACAGGCTGGATCTACGATCATGCGGAGATCGGCGCCGCGATGAAGCCGCTCGTCCGGCAACTCGACCACTCCTACATCAACGATATTGAGGGTCTGGAGAATCCGACGATTGAGAATATGGCGGCGTGGTTTTGGAAGAAATTATCGCCGCAATGTTCGGGTCTATGTGAAATCGTAGTGCACGAAACGCCGACCGCACGTTGCGTCTATCGCGGCGAGTGATCGTTGCAAGCGACCTGCGTCGCACTTTGACCCCATCTGATCTTCGCCGCGGATGGTGGGGCGAGACTCTGTCGAGCCTGACACGCACCGTGGCTCCGATATCTTTGCTTTTCTATTTCAGTCGCGAAACAAAGTCGGCAAATAGCGGCGCGTAACTGTCATCGCGTTCCGGGTGATATTGCACCGCCAACGCGAACGGATAATCGCGCAGGCGCACCTGTTCGATGATGTCATCTGCGGCGCACCACGCTTCAACGTCGAGCCCGTCGGCAAGGCGCTCGATCGCCTGATGGTGCGAGCTGTTGACCTTTTCAAATCTGTGTGTGGCGACACGATCGTTGCGAAGGGGTTGAACATTGTGATCGCGCATTTCGGGGCGGTCATGGCCGGCGATGTCGAGACGAAGTGTTCCCCCAAGCGCGACGTTGAAAACCTGCAGGCCTTTGCAAATCGCGAATATCGGAAGTTGCCGCGCCATGGCCTCTTTTATCGCGCTGAATTCCCACGCGTCCCTCTGCGCATCCGCGTCCTTATCGAGGACGGACGGATTGGGCACCTCCTGACGGAGAAACTCGCGAGCGATGTCCGGCCCACCGCTGAGCAGTAAACCCTCCATCTGATCCATTGCGACGCTCTCGCGGGCCGCATTTGAGACGTGCACTTCGGGATGTCTCGCAAACGCAGCGTTGAACCATTTCTCATCCTCGGGCCGAATCCACGTTGCGAGATTTGGCATGGCGGACTTTGCGACCCTTCAACTGCGTTGTAAATAGCTGCCCGCCCCATTCATGAACGCACTTAATCAGTCTCAAGCTTTGCGGCTCGCGTGCGAGCAAATCGCGCGCGAAGCGAAAACGGCGGCATTCGCAGTCGCGGTCCGAGATCTCGAAAGCGAAACCGAGTTCGATATCAGCGGGCAGCGTGCGTTCCACGCTGCGAGTACGATCAAAGTCGCGGTGTTGCTTGCCGTCTTCAAAGCGTGCGATGACGGCCGCTTGCGGTTGGATGATCCGCTTCACGTCCGAAACCGTTTCCTTAACGCGGTCGACGGAACTCCCTTCAAGCTCCATCAGCAATCGGACGGTTTTCCGCAGCTCTATCGGTCAATTGGTCGAACCGAGAAAATCGGGGAGCTCACCGATTGTATGATTACTTCCAGCAGTAACCTCGCAACCAATCTACTCCTCGACTTCGTGACGGTAGATTACGCGCGGGGAGTCTTGCAGGCGGCCAATATTCAAGGGGTCGAACTACGACGCGGCGTTGATGATGAGACAGCGCATGGACAGGAACTGAACAATGAAACAACCGCGCTCGGCCTCGTAGATCTTTTCGCCGTTCTGCGCGGTGAATTTCTTTCGAAGGCGAGCCGCGAGGGTGCGATCAACATTCTCTTGAGACAGCGCTTCAACTCAATGATCCCGGCGCCGCTGCCTGCACACGCGAGCGTCGCGCATAAAACCGGCGAAATCTCTACTGCGTGTCACGACGCCGGCATTGTCTATCTACCAGAGCGGCAGCCCTACATCGTTGCGATCCTCACTGAAATCGGCGCGGAGAGCGAGAACCGGCGCGAGACGGTGGCAAAGATTTCCCAAGCAATCTTTGACGCGGTAACCGCTGCATCATGAACTCGTTAGGCCTGGAATCAGTCGATGGCCTCGAGTTGGACGCCCTGCACCGCGCCGTCTTGAAGCCCGGGGAACCAATGCATGACGAACATGGAAATGCGCATTATTTGCCGCGGTTTTTTCTCGAAGTCCCGAGCTGGCCGGCAGCGCGTGAATTGCGCGTCGCAGCGCACTTCAAGCTCGCGGAATTGATGATGGTCGACTGCCGGGAAGCGCAGATACAGCTGCAAAGCTTTCCGCATTATGTTCCGTGCGCCATCGTCGTGCTGGCGCGATATCTCGAGGCTTTCCGTCTCGAG
>JBDUAZ010000071.1:0-13106 GCA_040004385.1 Chthoniobacterales bacterium
GCTGCTGCGATTTAAAGCCGTTCATATCGACCGGCAGCTCGGCGGGCGTGATGACATCCGGCAGGAAAATGAACTGCCAGCCGGCAAGTTGCGCTCGGTAACTCAGGTCAAGATCTTCCGTTAATGTGTCGTGCTGCCAGCCGCCCGCTTCCTCGATGCACGAGCGCCGCCACAAGCCGGCCGTGCCGTTGAAATTGAAGAAACGTCCACTGCGACTTCGCGCCGTTTGCTCGAGCAATAGGTGACCGTCGAGGAACATTGCCTGGACTCGAGTAAGCAGCGAGTAGCCCCGGTTCAAATGTCCCCAGCGCGTCTGGATCATCCCGACTTTCGGGTCGGTGAAAAAGTGGATCGTCTCCCGTAATAGTTCGGGTCCGGGAACAAAATCCGCGTCAAGAATACAAACGAAGTCTCCTTCGGCGGAAGCGAGCCCGGTTTCCAAGGCGCCGGCTTTGAATCCCACGCGATCCGCGCGACGAATCAGTTCTACGTTGAAACCCTCGCTCTGAAGTTTCTCAACACAGGAAGCGGTGATCTCGCGCGTGTCGTCCGTCGAATCGTCAAGTACCTGGATATGAAGAAGATCGCGTGGATAATCGAGTTCGCTTACCGATCTCAGGAGCCGTTCGACGACATAAACCTCGTTATATATTGGCAATTGCATCGTCACCTTCGGCAGCTGCTCGAAATGACCAGCGGGGACGGTCGGTTTCTTTCTGTTCTTGAGGAAGAGATAGATGATGACGTAGCGGTGAATCCCATATCCCGAGAGGCCGATGAGCACGCTCAAATAGCAAATCGTCCAGATGATAGAGCCTACGTTTCCTTGCATGACAATAATGGGGGACGTCGCCGCTCGTGGAGCGGTGACAAGGGCGCATGATGCCGCTTCCGAGGCTTCCGTCAAATCAAAAATGCCGTTTTCCCCTCTGGAAACGGACGCGTTCGGGTCCATTTTCTAGCTCCAGAGGAGGGGTCTTGGAAGGAAGCACTCGATGCAGTTCGCGTTTGACGGCATGCAAGCAGCGATACTCTATCACGCGAATCAGAATCAATATGCGCACGCCTTTTTTGATCTGCTCGGCGGCAGCCTTCTCGGTCTGTTGCGGGGCATGTGCGCTTGCTGCCAATCCCGCTGAGACGCCTGCGAACCCCGAAGCTCCTCATCAGGAAAAACCATTGGTGAATCCGTACACCGCGCCTGCAGTCGAAGACATTTTCCAACAGCTCGAAGACCTGAAGCCGCTCCCGTTTGAATTATTGAAACGCGATTTCCCCCAAGCCAGTCATGCGAGTCGCGAACAAACGGGACTCATTTTCGGCGGCATGATCGCCGACGGATTTCTAATCGTCGAATGTGAGAAAAAAGCGTTGGTGGAGGAACTTGGTCGCGTGCTTCTGCGCCAGGCGCGCAGCCTCGGAGTAGCTGACCGCGTTATTCGGCATAGCGCGAGCCTGACGGATCTCGGCAAGCAGGGCGATTGGCCGGCGATGCATCGCGAGTTGAATACGACGCAGCAGGATGTTGAGCAGGCTATGACAGAATTGCGCGACGAGAAGATGGCACATCTCATCAGCCTCGGCGGCTGGCTTCGGGGGCTGGAGATTAGCTCCGGCGCGGTCGAGGCAAATTACAGCCCGGACCGCGCGCGCGGGCTCTGGCAGCGCGACATCATCCATTATTATGACGAAGAATTGAAAACACTGCCGCCCGCGGTCGCAGAGATGCCGATCTTCCAAAAGGTCCGCGTCGGTGTGGATGCGATCAAAGTTCTCCTCGACAAAGCACCACCGGACGACATGAGCCTCGGCGACGTGAAAGCGCTTCACGCGCAGGCGCATGAGCTAAACGTCGCCATCGCACAGACACCGTAAACCTCGAGAGCAGTCTCGCCATTTCCGGCCTTGCCGCGCACGCGGAGAAGCCCGACTTTCCTCGCACGAATGCACCTCCAGCCGATAAATTTTCTCCGGAAATTTAGCAGACGAGATCGGGACCGATTTCAACGGTTCAACATCGTCGTTGCCATTTTACTGGCTGGATGGGTCCCGTCGATCCTGATGCTGGTCGTTTCCTACACCGTCCTGACGGACACCCTCGAATCGAAGATTTTGCGCGATCGCCAGACCTTCGTGCAGTTGATCGCGCACCTCGTCGGCGATGATTTGGGACGCACCGGCGGGATCATCGAATATTATCAAACTCAACCCGACATCGCGAAAATTCTCACCGGGCCTGCCCCGGAGATCGCCGCCCAGCAGTGGCTCAACGCGATGTTTTACATCCATCCGCGTATCGATGGCATGTTCATTGTCTCTCGCGATGGACGTTTAATTGGCTCACTTCCAGCGATTCCCCCGGCCGTCGCAAGAGACTTCACGGCTGAACCTTGGCGCGAAGGCGCCAGCAGCACGCCGGGGGTTTATGTGTCACCAATTGGCCCGCGGCTCTCAGACAAGCGGCCCACTACCGACATCGTCGGCGCAGTGCGGTTGCAGGATGGGACGATTGTCGGATACCTCGGCGTGTCCGTGCTCGTCGAACGCATCGGCCGACGGCTCTCGACGATCGAATTTGCCGACAAGGCGGTGTGTCAGGTTCTCGATCAGAATGGAACGGCCCTCTTTGCAGAGCATTTTGCGCCAAACCCCGAGCCGCTCGGTCCCCGCGCCAGCAGCGTTGTCGGAGAAATTCGGCAAACTAAAAACGGCGGTCATTTCGAGCGCTACAAAAATGTCTACTCGTTTACGCCGATTGAATCGACCGGCTGGATGACGGTCGTTGAACAGCCGACGGCTGCGGCATATCGGCCGGTGCGCGATCTTCTCGATAAGATCACCGCCCCGGTTACGTGGCTAATCCTGCTTACCGCGATCGGAGCGTGGCTCGCAGGCAAATTCACCAGACGACAGGCCGAGGCGGCACGACGGATCGAGCGCGAAGTCATTTTTAACGAAAAGATTCTCGCGAACATGCCGAGCGGCATCGCTCTCGTCGACCCCGATTCACGGCACTTCCTGCAGGCGAACGAAGCGTTCGACTCCATGGCCAAACAATTTGGCCGCCTCTCGCCGGGAAAGGAGATTCATGATGCGACCTTCGATGAGGTCAAAATCGCGCCGGCGGACGCGATCGACAAGGTGCTGGCGTTCGGCGCACCGTACCACCTCGTGGAGGAGCCATTCATCGACACGATGGGAACCACACGCTTCGTGAACGTGAACCTGCTCCGTTTGCAGACCGCAGAGCAGACAATCCAAGGCGTGCTCTATCTCATTGAAGATAAGACACGCGACGTCACGCTGCGTCAGGAATTGATAGGCGCGAACGCGGCGAAAGATCAGTTCCTGGCGCTGCTCTCGCACGAACTGCGCAATCCGCTCTCGCCGGTAATCGCCATGGTGGGCGAACTGGAGGCGAACGCGCCAGAGACGCCAGATGTTCGCAGGGCATTGGAGGTTATTCGCCGGAACGTCGAGCTAGAAGCGCGTCTCATCGACGATTTACTCGACGTTACCCGTATCGCAAAAGGCAAGCTCCAGCTCAGCCTGGAAACCGTCAGCGTCCACGAAATTCTGAAGCGCTCATACGAAATCTGCGGCGAAGACATCGCGAGCAAGAACCTGCATGTCGATTTCCGGTTGCGTGCCGAGCACGATCACGTTGAAGGCGACCCCGCGCGGCTGCAGCAGGTATTTTGGAACCTGTTGAAGAACAGCGTGAAATTTACGCCTGACGATGGCCATATCACCATTGAAACGGTAAACCCCTCTGCGAACACACTTGAAATTCGCACAACCGATAACGGAATCGGAATCGAGCCGGAGAAGATTACCAAGATCTTCAACGCGTTCGAACAGGGACAAAGCTCCATCACGCGGCGCTACGGTGGCCTCGGCCTTGGGCTCGCGATTTCGAAGGCAATGGTCGAGGCGCATCACGGCGAGATCAGTGTCGTAAGCGCGGGCAAAGATAAAGGCGCGACGTTTACAGTGCGTTTGCAGAGTGTTGCCGCGCCGGTCAAAGCCGTGCATCAATCCGGCCCATCTCCTGAAGCGGCAGCACGCGTCAAAGCGGCTCGTGCACAGAATCACGGCGCACAACTTCTCGTCGTGGACGACCACGTCGATACCTGCGCTGGAATGAAGATGATGCTGGAACGGCGCGGCTACCGCGTGGTCACCGCGCATTCGGCCGGCGATGCAATCGAAAAAGCGCAGAGCGCGGAGTTCGATCTGGTAATCAGCGACATCGGCCTGCCGGATCGTTCCGGATATGAACTCATGCGGGAATTGCGAACGATCAAGGGCTTGCGCGGCATAGCCCTGAGCGGCTTTGGAACTGAGGCCGACGTGAACCGCGCGCGCGAGGCGGGATTCTCAGAACACCTGACGAAGCCGATTAATTTCGAGCGGTTGGAACAAGCCATACACCAACTGCTTGAACCCGAGCCAACCTATCGCTCGTAGCGAACGCAATATTGCAGGGCAGGCATTCCCGCTTGCCGTCCATAGTCTTGGCAACGAGGAATCGTTGCCCTACAAAAGTTCAGCCAGGAACTGCGCCGAATTTATGGCGTCTTAGGCGCTGCGTCGTTTTGTTTTTCCGCAGCTTCCTTTAGCTCACGCGAAAGCTGTTCGACGCGCTGACGCATGATTTTGCCCGCCTTGAACTTCACCGTCGCCCTTGGTGGAATAATAAAACTGCTGCCGGGCTCGTTGGGGTTGCGACCCACTCGCGGCTTCGTCAGCCGGGGCTGAAAAACTCCGAAGTTGCGGAGCTCAACGGTAACATTGTTAGCCAGGCTATTCGTGATGTGATCGAGCGTGCGCTGCACCACCTCGAAGACGTCATGCTGGACCATTCCCGTCTGATTGCTGATCGCTACAACGATGTCCCGTTTTGTAAGCTTCGACATACATAAGTATATCGCGTGCCGTAATATCGGTGCGCGGAACAATCGTAAAAAAAATACGCGGTTTCACGGAGAAGTGCCGCGGAGAGTTCGCGGCGGAGAGGCTATTTCCGCCACGCGCGGCGAGGTGGCGGCGCGGCGAAGCTTTCCGGAGCTATCTCATGCGCTGTCCGGAAGTGGGTTTTCGCGACTTCGCCCAGAATCTCCGGGCCGTATTTCTCGACCAGGGCCAGCGCCGCCGTCTTGATCGGCGCGGACACGCCGCGACCGAGCGACACGCCGAGTTTTTTCCCTCGTTGGTCCAGCCAATTAATGAAAGCTTCGCGCGCCATTACCGAAGCCGCCGCCACCGCGAGATCGGATTCGGCTTTTGTTCGCTGGTCAAGCTGAATGCCCTTGCCACGCGTCAGCAGCGAGCGTGCGATTACGCGCGCGTCGGCGAATTTATCCGATAACGCGCGGGGACAATCCGGCCGTTTCTCGAGGAGATTTTCGATCACGCGCGCATGCCCCCAGCCGAGAAGGCTGTTGAGATTGCCGAATTTGTCATAGAGCTCGTTGTACTTCGCCGGACCGATTGCGATGACTTCGTGGACTGCGCCCTGCGTCTTGCGGATCGTGTCAGCGAGCTGGCGAATCCGGGCATCGGAACCGATCCGCTTGCTATCCTGGATGCCGGAGTCCATGAATTTCCGCGCGATACCGCGATCGACATAAACACCTGCGATCACGAGCGGTCCGAAGAAGTCGCCTTTGCCGCTTTCATCAATCCCGAAATGCGGCTCGAACATTTCCGGCGAGTGGACTTCCTCGTATCCGAGTTTCGCCTCGCCGAGAATTTTCGGCTCGAGCTCAAACTGCACGAACTCCTCGATCCCCTTTCCCTGCACCAAAATCTTTGGGCCCTTCTCGTAAACCGCGACGCTGAGCTTGTCTTTTTTGGCGAAAAAGAGCGTGTAAGGTTTCGGCGCGAAGATGAAACCGCTCGCGTGGAGAAGGGCGCGCAAGCTTGCCGCCTGTTCCGGCGTAAGCGGATGGGTGTAGGAGTTCACGCTGAAAGAAGAGCAAACGTCCAACAGCCTGCCCTGAGCGCAAGCCGAATGGGTCCAACGTCCAACTCCGAATGTGTTCGCGAACAGACGCTCGACGGCGGCGCCTCTCAATTCCCCGGTGGACGTCGAACCTTGGGCGTCGGACGTTCGCTTCGTTTTGATCGCGCCGAAAGAAGCTACCTCATTTCGCGCTGCTCTGCTGCGCTGGTATCGCGAGCACGGTCGCGATCTCCCGTGGCGAAGGACACGCGATCCGTACGCGATTCTCGTCTCCGAGTTTATGCTCCAACAAACTCAGGTCGCAACGGTGCTGCCTTATTATAGTGAGTGGCTCCGGCGCTTTCCTGATTTCGCCACGCTCGCGATTGCGTCCGAATCCGAAGTCCTGCACGCCTGGCAAGGTCTCGGTTACTACGCGCGCGCCCGAAATCTTCACGCGACTGCGAAAATTATCATGAGCGAACATGGCGGCGAGTTCCCACACTCGGCGATCGCCGCGAGGCAGCTTCCCGGCCTCGGACGTTACACGACGAATGCCGTCGCCTGTTTTGCCTTCGGCGATTCGGTTCCACTTGTGGAAGCAAATATCGCACGGGTCTTCGCGCGCCTCACCGATCTGCAAATTCCAGTCGATTCAGGCCCCGGAAGTCATCTCGTGTGGCAACTGGCGGCGGATCTCGCTCCGGCAAGGAACGCAGCGGAATACCAGTCAGCATTGATGGACTTGGGCGCACTGACCTGCCTTCCACGCCAGCCGCAATGCACGCGATGCCCCGTGAAAACGTTTTGCCGCGCGAAAACGCCGGCCGCTCTCCCGATTAAGCGACCCCGGCCGCCGACCAAGTTGTTGAAGGAGTATCACGGCTTCGCAGCGCGCGGTAGCAGGGTGCTTCTCGAACAATCAGTCGACCGCTGGCGCGGGATGTGGATCCTGCCGCGGCTCGCCGATATGCCCCATTCGCAGCCGCTGCACTCTTCTGAATTTCCGTTCACGCATCATCGCGTCACACTGGCCGTTTTCAAACGACCGGCGACCTGTCGAACCACGGCTCGACAGCGGTGGTTTCCGATCCGCGCCATCGAATCGCTCCCAATGCCGTCACCACATCGTCGTGCGCTCGCTTCGCTGCTGCCCATTCAGCCTGCTCGCGAACACATTCGGAGTTGGACGTCTGGCGCTGGACATTCGACGTTTGCCCTTTGAATTCCCTCGAGACACTTCCAGACGCGCGCGGCCACTTTGGTCCTTACGGCGGAATGTTCGTGCCAGAGACCTTGATGGCGGCCCTTGGTGAACTTACCACCGAATATGAACGCGCAAAAAACGATGGCGCGTTTCAGCGCGAGTTGGACAATCTCTTGCGCGATTTCGCTGGCCGTCCAACCCCGCTCTACCTTGCCGAGCGCCTGACAAAACAACTCGGCGGCGCAAAAATTTATCTCAAACGCGAAGACTTGCTGCACACAGGCGCGCACAAAATTAACAACGCGCTCGGCCAGATTCTCCTCGCGCGCCGGATGGGCAAAAAGCGCATCATCGCCGAGACGGGCGCTGGTCAACACGGCGTCGCCACCGCAACCGTTGCCGCGCGCTTCGGCTGTGAGTGCATTATCTATATGGGTGCTGTCGATATGGAACGGCAGGCGCTCAACGTGGCGCGGATGCGTTTTCTCGGCGCGACGGTCATCGCCGTGACGGCGGGGCAGGCGACGTTGAAAGAGGCGATTAACGAAGCGATGCGCGATTGGGTGACGAACGTGCGCACCACTCATTACATATTAGGCAGCGCGCTCGGCTCGCACCCCTACCCCATGATGGTGCGCGATTTTCATCGCGTTATCGGTATCGAAGCGCGAAGACAAATCCTCGAACGCGAAGAACGGCTGCCTGACCTGCTTGTCGCGTGCGTCGGCGGCGGAAGTAATGCGATCGGGTTATTCCATCCATTTCTCCGCGACGATTCCGTACGAATGGTGGGAGTCGAAGCCGGTGGCGAAGGAATTCGCAGTGGTAAGCACGCTGCGCGTTTTCAAGGCGGCAAGCTCGGCGTTTTGCAAGGAACAAAAACCTTCGTGCTGACGAATGACGACGGCCAGATCGAGCTCACGCACTCTGTTTCCGCAGGGCTCGATTACGCAGCCATTGGTCCCGAACATAGCTACCTGCGCGACGCTGGTCGCATCCAATATGATTATGCAACCGACGACGAAGCGCTCGCAGCATTCCGCACCCTCGCGGAAATCGAAGGAATTATTCCCGCGCTCGAAACAGCGCATGCCGTCGCCTACGTCGTCAAGAGAGCGCCCTCACTCGGCGCAGATCAAATCGTGATCGTGAATTGCTCCGGTCGAGGCGACAAGGATGTATCGCAGGCGGCCACGCATTTTGGGTTGTCGTCCTGAGCGAAGCCAAACGATCGCGCAGCATCATCCCGGTTTCGCCACGGATTCCTCGACTTCGCTCGGAATGACAGGAAAAGTGTAGCGAATGCGCAGCATGACCGGTTACGGGCGGGGCGACGCCGATTTCGCGGGAGCGAAGTTCAGCGTCGAATTGAATTCCGTAAACAGGAAGCAAAGTGACGTTATCGTTAATCTGCCGCGGGACCTGGCGGAATTGGAACCGCGGATTCGAAAGGTCGTTAACGAAAAGATTTCGCGCGGCCGGCTAAATGTGCTCGTCGCATCTCAGGAGACTTTAAACGGAACGCGTAAACTCGCGCTCGATACAGCGCTTGCCCGATCTTATCACGACGCGATGCTCGCGTTGCAAACCGAGCTGAGCGCGCCGGGAGAAATCACGATCGGGACGATTCTTCAGGCGCCTGGCGTGATGCGATTTTCCGAGCAGACAATCAAGCCCGACGACGCCTGGCCACCAGTGCAACGGGCGCTCGCCGATGCTCTCAACGAACTGATCAAAATGCGCGAACGCGAAGGAAAACATCTCGCGAAAGATTTGATTCATCGCCTGAAGACGATGCGAAAAGAGATCAAGGAAGTGCGTGCGCTCCATCCTGAGGTCGCGAAAAAATACCGGCAGGCTCTCCTCGACCGAATTGAAAAAGCGGGATTGCAATTGGCGATGGATGACGAACGGCTCCTGAAAGAAGTCTCATTTTTTGCAGATCGCTCCGACGTCTCGGAAGAATTGACACGGCTTGAGAGTCATCTCGCGCAGTTCGCGCATCACTTGCGAAAAAATGAACCGGTCGGGCGCGCGCTCGAATTCATCACTCAGGAAATCTCACGCGAACTCAATACGCTCGGCGCCAAAGCGAATAATGCCGTGATTTCTCAACACGTCGTCGCTTGCAAAGCCGAACTCGAAAGAATTCGGGAACAGATTCAAAACCTTGAGTAATCAATTTAGCCGTTCCGGAATTCTTTTCGTTGTCTCCGCCCCCTCTGGCGCAGGGAAGACCACGCTTTGCGACGCGCTCCGGCAAACGAGAGATTTCGTTTACTCTGTTTCATGCACAACGCGGCCCCCGCGCGCGGGCGAAATTGATGGCGAAGATTACCAGTTCCTCGGTGAGTCGGACTTTCGCGCGCGAATCGAAGCAAAAGAATTCCTCGAGTACGCGAAAGTGCATGAGCACTACTACGGTACATTACGCGAACCCATCGTGGCTCACCTTCGGAACGGAGTCGATGTCTTGATCGACATCGACACGCAGGGCGCCGCAGCCATTCGCAATTACGATGATGAGTTCATCCGCGGAAGTTTGTGCGACGTCTTCATCATGCCGCCAGACTTGGAAGAATTGCGCAGGCGCCTGACCAGGCGCGGCACCGAAACGGGCCTACAGATTGATCTTCGTCTTTCGACCGCGGCGCAAGAAATGGAACTTTGGCGTGACTATCGATACACGATCATCAGCAAATCGATGGAGGAAGACTTGCAGAAATTCCGTCACATCATGGGCGCCGAGCGTTATCTCAGCAAGCGCCTCGCGCTCTCATGATGGCCGCTCACACTCGCGGTCATCCTGAGCCGCGCAGACCCCGAAGGACCTCGCAACAGGTGATGGATCATATTTGTCGAGTTCGTGTGACTTGGATCGAGGGTGAGAGGTCCTTCGGCGCGCTCCGCCAGCCTCAGGATGACAACACCCTCCTGGCAACGAAGTTCGCATTGTGGACTGACGCATGAAAACAAATCGAAAGTCGAAAATCGAAAATCGAAAATGTGTCGTCCTCGGCGTGACGGGCTCAATCGCCGCATACAAATCTGCCGAGCTTACCAGTCTCTTGGTCAAACAGGGTCACGACGTGTTTGTTGTGATGACGAAGGACGCAGTGGAGTTCATCACACCGTTGACGTTACAAACGCTCGCGAAAAACCCCGTCACGACGAGCTTCTACGACGAGAAAGAGAATTGGCGCCCGGGACACATTGAGCTCGCCGATCGCGCGAGCCTTGTCCTGATCGCGCCCGCCACGGCAAACATCATCGCAGAACTCGCGCACGGTTTGGCAAGTCACCCTCTCCCTGCGATTGCGCTCGCGACGCGCGCTCAAATTCTCATCGCCCCGGCGATGAACGGAAAGATGTGGGAGCACGCTGCGACACAAGAAAACGTCGCGAAACTAAAATCGCGCAACGTTGAGTTTATTGGCCCGGACGAAGGAATGCTCGCGTGCGGATACGAAGGCGCGGGTCGTTTGTGGAAGGTCGACGAGATTGCGTTTCGTGCGGAGTTTCTTCTCGCGCGTCAGGACAAATTGATCGCGTGAGAGTCGTCATTACGGCTGGGCCGACGCGCGAGCCGATTGATCCCGTTCGTTTTCTGAGCAACCGCTCGTCGGGGAAAATGGGATATGCCCTCGCCGATGCTGCGCGCGAGCAGGGGCACGAGGTCACGTTGATTTCCGGACCGGTGTGTCTGCAACCTCCGGCTGTTGCGCGTTTCGTTTCGATCACGACGAGCGACGAGCTTTTTGAAGCGGTGCGAAACGCGATCTCCGCTTGCGACATTCTCGTGATGTGCGCGGCGGTCGCTGATTACAAATCCACAACCGTCGCAACGCAGAAAATGCAAAAGCAGACCGCGGCGTTCAATCTGCAGTTGGCGCCGACGCGAGACATTTTGAAGGCGCTCCCGTCGCGGCGATCCTATCTCGTCGTCGGTTTTGCAGCGGAAACACACGATCTCAAAAAACGCGCGCGCGAAAAGTTACACGCGAAAAATTGCGACGTGATTGTAGCGAACGATGTGAGCGCGAGCGATTCGGGAATGGAAAGCGACTACAACGAGGTCTTCATTTTTTTCAAAAACGGTGAATACAAAATTATTTCGCGCGCTTCCAAAAAAAATATCGCGCGTGAGCTGATGAAAATAATTTCACGCGCGCGTGAAAAAAGTTTTGACAAAAAAAACGTGGTGATTACTGACAGGGGTAAGTGAACTTATTCACAGACTTGTTCACACCCACCCGCATCAGCGGATCGAAAGGGGGGATAGTCAATGGCAGCTAAGAAAAAAGCAAAGAAAGCTCCTGCGAAGAAAAAAGCAGCGAAGAAATCCGGGAAAAAACATTAGTTCACAGTTATTCCGGTAACGACTACGAAACGCTTCGTAGTTCCAACTAGAACTCAACCCGGGAGGGGGATGCATTTTCTCCTCCCGGTTTTTTTTCCGGCACAACTTTCGCGAACACAATTCCCGCGAAAATATTTGGGGGCGCAGGGCGCCCTCCCTGTTAATCTCCGGTTATGACGCATTATCTCGACGCCGCTATCGAGGCGGCCCGCGGCGCGGGGGAATTGCTTCGGCGAAATTTCCAACAGCCCCTGCGCATCAATTCCACCACGGCGCACGATATCAAGCTGGAGATCGATGTGCAGGCGCAGGAGTTGATCACCGATTCACTCCTGAAAAAATTTTCCGAGCACGCACTCTACGGCGAGGAGGGAATTGTCGGCGACCAGGCGAGCGATCATCAATGGGTGGTCGATCCGCTGGATGGAACAGTGAATTACTTTTACGGCATCCCGCATTTCTGCGTGTCGATCGCGCTCCGATTCAAGGCCGAGATCATTGTCGGTGTCATCTACGATCCGATTCGTGACGAACTATGGAGTGGACAAAAAGGAACCAAGCCGCTCTTGAACGGCCGCGAATTCCGCGTAAGCGAGCGCGCTGATCTCTCCGAAGCAATGGTCTCTGTGGGGCTCTCAAAAACCGGTGAGACGATTGACGCGGGCTTGCCGCTCTTGCAGGAAATGATTCATCGCGCGCGTAAATGCCGCATGCTCGGCAGCGCCGCGCTTGATATGGCCTACGTCGCATGTGGCCGTCTCGACGCGTACATCGAACAAGGCATTAGCTTGTGGGATGTCGCGGCAGGCTGGATTCTCGTCGAAACAGCGGGCGGCACCGTCGAGCTACGGCCACGCACGGACATGAAGGACAAGTACAGTGTGATTGCATCAAGCGGGCTCTTGAACCTCGCCGTTTCATCGCGATGACGAAGTGTGGAATCGGCTTTGACGCGCATCGTCTTGCACCGGGCCGGAAACTCATTCTCGGCGGCGTTGAAATTCCGCACACCTCAGGACTGGATGGCCACTCCGACGCGGATGTAGTTTGTCATGCGATTGCCGATGCGTTGCTCGGTGCGATCGGCGAAAATGATATCGGCCACCATTTTCCAAACAGCGACGAATCGATCCGTGGAATCAGCAGCCTCGAGATCTTGCGACGCGTTGCTTCCATTCTCGAGCAAAAGCGCGCGCGCGTGATCAATATCGACGCCACGCTTATCGCGGAAGCTCCGAAAATCGCGCCCCACATTTCGGCGATGCGTGAAAACATTGCTTCAGCACTGCAAGTCGATTCTTCGCGCATTGGGATCAAAGCGACGACGAACGAAGGCCTGGGCTCGATCGGGCGCGGCGAAGGAATGGCCGCGATGTCTGTGGCGTCTGTCGAGCAGAACGAGGCGCGCGGGTTGTAGCGAATGCCGCTTCGCTTTTTCAATACTTACACGCGTGGATTGGAGGAGTTTCAGCCCCTCGATCGCGCTGGTCAGAATGTGAAAATGTACACGTGCGGCCCGACGGTTTATAGCCACGCGCACATCGGTAATTTCCGTGCCTATTTATTTGAAGATCTGCTTCAGCGGCATCTTG
>JBDUAZ010000073.1:0-13092 GCA_040004385.1 Chthoniobacterales bacterium
TGCATGATGATGCGCGGCGTCGAGAAGCAGAATTCCGTAATGAAAACCTCCTGCCTTCTCGGTTCATTCAAAGAGGACGCGCGCACGCGGTCGGAATTCCTCGCATTGTTGAGCCAGTAAGCGCCCGGCCGTCGCATGTTTCTGACGGTCAGCAAACGCCTGGAGTTCTCGGCTTCGCGACGCCTCTTCGTACGCGAATGGAGTGACGCCCGCAATCTCGCGGCATTTGGCTCTGAAACGTCCGCGCGCTACGGGAGCGGCCGAAATTACGTGGCCTACTTCGTGTTCTCCGGTGCGGTCGATCCGGTGAACGGGATGCTGATGAACATCAGCGAAATCAAGGAGCGCACCGGTAAAATCCTGCACGCCGGCTTCGACCATAAGTTTCTCAACGAGGACAACGGTGCATTCCGAAACCGACCTCCGACCGCCGAAAATATCGCGTGCCAATTGTTTCTCGAGGCCGCGCCGAGATTTGCTGATTCGGCCGCAAAGCTGGTCGCCTGTCACTTGTGCGAGTCGGAAGAACACAGTGCCACGTTCTATGCGTCGCATGCGTGCGAAGCAAATTACTGGTTCGAATTTTCCGCGGCACGGCAAACGATGTCGCCAGTGCTAACGCAACAGGAAAACGACAGGCTCTTCGGCAGCGCCGCCTCGCCATTCGGCCACGGACATCACTACCGCGCCCGCCTGACATTTCGCGATGAATCGTTTCAAGATCCGATTGGACCGCTCGTGAATCACGCTGAAATCGACCGTTGCATGCAAAGTTTGCGCGGCGAGCTGGACCACAAGAATCTGAACCATGAGGTCCCAGCGCTGGCTGACCGCGCGTTGACAACAGAAAGCCTCGCCCAATTTGTCCACGAAAGGGTGGCATCGGTTCTGCCAGTCGCCCGTGTTCGGCTGCACGAGCGCGATGATTTTTTTGCTGAATATTCAGCGACGCCTAAATGGTCTCTCGGAATGCGTATGACACTGGATGCCGCGCATCGGTTACACAGCGCCGCGCTCTCAGACAAGGAAAACGTGGATCTCTATGGGAAGTGTAGTAACTCGTTAGGCCACGGCCATCGCTACCTTGTGGAAGCGACACTCACTGGAAATTATGACGCGAGCTCGGGCGTCTTATACGATTTTGAGAGGTTTCGCACTGGCATGGCTGACGCGCTCGCGCCCTGGCAGGATAAGCATCTGAACCTGGAGATCGAAGCCTTTCGTGACATGCCATCGACCGGGGAGAATATCGTGCACGCGCTTTGGCCGCGCATGGAAACTGCGCTGGGAAGCGGACTGTCGCGGTTGCGCTTATGGGAAACGGCCAACAACCGTTTTACTCTGCGCAGGCAGGCGCCAGACGCATGAAACGGTACCTCGTGACCGGCGCCAGCCGGGGCATTGGCCGTGCCATCGCAGCGAAGCTCGCGGCCGCCGGCACGACGCTTTTCGTGCATGGCCGCGATCGCGATGCAATGATGCGCACCGCCCGAATCGTTCAGGAGAATAAGGGCGATGCCGTTCCGCTCTCGTATGACCTGACCGATACAACCCAGATCGACCGAATGGTCGAGGAGATCGGCGCTAAGCCACTTGACGCTTTGATAAACAACGCCGGGATCGCGCTCGTGAAACCATTTGAAGCGATCACTGCCGAGGAGTGGGCAAGCATTTTTGCAATCAATGTAACCGCCCCATTTTTCCTTACGCAAAAGTTCGCGCCGCTCATGCGGCCCGGTGGCAGCATCGTAAACATCCTTTCGATCGCGGCGAAGAAAAGCTTCCCTGGATGGAGCGGTTACTGCATGTCGAAGTTCGCGCTTGAAGGTTTTTCACAGGCGGTCCGCGAAGAGCTGCGACCGCGTGGCATCCGCGTGATTAACGTTTATCCCTCCGCTACAAAGACCGAGATCTGGGACGCGGTGGAAGGTGACTGGCCGCGCGAAAAAATGCTGCTCCCAGACGAGATTGGGAGCGCCGTCGCCTACGCTTTGTCGCGGCCGGCCGCGGTCGCGGTCGAAAACATCGATCTGCTAAACCTGGCCGGCAGGTTGTAGCCCGGACTTGTGATACGTGACAAGGCGGAAACCCCACTCGATTAATGTGGCGATCTCTTTGTCCTCTCCCTTTCTGAGATTAAGGAACGTGACGATTTTCTGCTTAAGCTCGTTTTGCAGCGCGAGGTCGTCGAGAATTTCGAAGATTTCCATCGAGAGGAGCCAGTCTGTCGAATGTTCGACCTGCTGCGTCTCCCAAATTTCGCCCAGGCGTTCGTAGCCGATCTTTGAGTCGCGAATTTTTCTCACCTGCGCGTAAAGATTTTCGAGACGTTTGCGCCTCGCATCCGACGGAACTTTAATCGTGCGCTCTTTTGGCACGAGTGCGACGTGATTGTAAGCGTCATTGTCAGCGGCGCCGTTGAAAACGGAGTCGATGCGCTCGCCGACCGCCATGTCGTATTTGCCCCAGCTTGGTTCGAATAGAAGGCGATCGCGGTGCTTTACGGTACAATCGGCGAAGGTGATGAGCAGTAGTTTTCCGTCACGCTCGGTCAACTTGTCAATTGTGCCTTCAACGGTCACGCCGCTTTCGAATTCGAGCTTCGTCTTCCTGCCTTCGGCAAAATCCGTTCCGCCGTTCCATTTGCCGATCGGAGAACCGAATCCCTCCGTGTGGTAATCCGTCCCGTGCCCAGTCAATTCCTTGCCGTCGAACGCCAGTGCGCTCGGCCCGCTCGTGCGCACGTAGATCGGAGCCTTGCCTTCACCCGTAACCACTTCAGTGAATACGCCGGAGACCTGCAGCCCGGTGGAATATTGGCACGTCGCGGTATTGCGGCATTCGATGGCCTTATTAATTCCTTCCAATCCACCGACGCGATACGCCATAGCGCTCGCGAACTCTTCCAACACCGTACGCAGATAATCAAAGTCGGGAGTAACAAACAGCTGCGGTTGTCTGGTCGTGATATCAAATGGCTGATCCTGCGCGTCGAGCGTGTAGGCGATTTTCTTTACGTTGGGCTCGAGGCAAGTGACCGATTCGCCGATCGACGAGAGGAGGCCGGCGCCGTAAATTTTCGCGTTCTCGAGCTCGCCGATGAGGCCATACTCGACTGTCCACCAGTGCAGCCGCGAGAGCAGCGCCATCTCTGAAGGTTCGCCGAGATTTGTCTGGCGCTCTTCGACAAGTTTTGTCGCGGCCTCGATCTGGTCCAGTGGCGTGTCTGGTTGTTCCTTTAAGATCGAGAGATGCCGGATCGCTTCGTACAATTCGAAATCTTTTTTCGACGACATCGCTTTCGCGCCAATTTCACCGAAGCGCTGGAGATAATCTGAATACTCACGGTCGACGATGATCGGCGCGTGCCCGGCCGCTTCGTGCACAATGTCCGGCGCGGGCGTGTATTCGATGTGATGCAGCTGGCGCATGTCGCAGGCGATCACGAGGACCTTGTATGCCTGAAATTCCATGAACGCTGCTGGCGGAATAAATCCGTCGACGGCAACGGCGCCCCAACCGATCCGGCCGAGAATATCGTTCATCTCGTCGATGCGCGGAATTCGTTCGAATGAAATTCCTGTATCGAGGAGTCCCTGGAAGTAAACTTTGTGCGCGTACTCCTTCAGGAAAAAAGTGTTCTGCCGCATGATGAATCGCCAGACCGCATGATCGACCGGTGTGTATTCGTCATAGCGCTGGTCGACGGCGAATTGCAGCAGATGTTTCGGCAGCGCGGCGACGGCGGGGTTGCTGGTTGAGATGCCGTTGGATTCCATCGAAGCAGTAGTGCGGATGACGGTAAAAAGGTAGGAGTGATTGCGTGCCGGGCAAGCGATTATCCAGTGGAGCAGATGGCGGGCGCGGGAGGGAAGACAGGTAAGAGTAGATGCTCAAATGCGGACTCGAAAGGAATCGAATTGTGCAGATTGAACGGATTCGCCGCGAGGCCGGTAGTCGCGGACGCGCGCTCATGTGGCTGAATCTCCTCTGCCTGGACGCACCACTGGTCGCGGTGGTTTGGCAGGCAGCGTTCGCGAGCACTTTTAATGTAACCCTGCCGATGGGGTCACAGGTCGCATTGTTTCTCACGGCATGGCTCATCTATCTCGGCGATAGGCTGGCAGATGTTCTCTCGATTAAGGCTCAAGACCTGATGTCCGCCCGGCAGGCGTTTTGTTTTTATTACCGCCGTCACTTCTTTTTCGCGATCGCCGGGATCGGGCTGCTAGACGCCTGGCTGATCGTAAGCGCGCTCGAGGAGCGCTTGCGTCTCGCAGGCGCGGCCATCGGCGGCGTCGCGATTGCCTACCTCATGGTCAATCATTCGTTAGGCAGAGTCTGGCGTGTGATCCCGGTGAAAGAATTATCGATCGGTTCTCTGTTTACTCTCGGCACTGTGGTGGGAGTCATGACGAGAATGACCAAAATCACGGCTGCGTTTTACCTGGCGACTATTCTCTTTGGATGTCTCTGCACATTTAACTGCGTGTGTATCGCGACGTGGGAACGAGCGCTCGATCGGGCGCAGGCGAAATTCTCGATCGCGACGCGTTTCCTCGTGTCCCATAACATGATCGGCACGGTCGGATTTGGTTGCGCCGCGATCGCGGTCGCCTCCGCGACGGCTTTTCATATCACTGCGGGTTTGATCAGCTGCATCGCGATCAGCTTTGCCTGTCTTGCGTTGCTCGATTTTGCAGACGATTGCGATTTGCGTGATGAACAGACCGCCCTTGCGGACCTCGCGCTGCTAACTCCAATCGGACTCCTGATCGCGCAACGCCTGTGAGTTTCGATCGATTTGCACCGCACTATCGATACTTCGAGTCGCTGGCTCTGGGCGATGCGTTGCAGCAGGTGCGTATCGCGTGTCTGCCGCACATCTCGTCGCCACGCCACGCTTTGATCATAGGCGAGGGGAATGGCCGCTTTTTACAGCAGTTCGTGCGGGAATTTCCCGCCGCGCGGGTCAGTTGTGTCGAGGCCAGTGCGAGGATGATCGAGTTGGCGCGTGAACGGCTTCAGCGAATCGATCGACGAGCTGGCGAGAACGTCGAGTTCGTCCACGCCGACATCCGCGAGATTGATCTTCCCGCGAGCGCCTATGATCTGATCGTCACACATTTTGTTCTCGATTGTTTCCTTGAGGACGATGTTGCTCGGGTTGTCTCGCAAATCAGCCGCGCCGCGATGAACAATGCTCAATGGCTGCTCGCGGATTTTTGCGTGCCTGTCGGGGCAATCGCGAGCCGCCGTGCGCGCTTTTGGCTGAAAATAATGTATCGTTTTTTCCGGATGGTAGCGGCGGTTGAGGCCTACGAATTAGTCGATCCATCACGATTTTTATGCGACGAGCGATTCACTCTCGTCTCGCAACAGTCACGCCAATATAGGATGCTAAAATCACAGCTTTGGCGTCGAACCGTTTAAAAAATCTCGACGACGTTGCCGACGCTGACGAGGTCCTTGATCCGCGCTGCATCCCAGTTCGCGGTGCGGATGCAGCCGTGGCTTGCCGCGCGTCCGATCGTCTCCGGGTTATTGGTCCCATGCACGCCGACGTGCGGCTTGTTTAATCCCATCCAGAGCACACCGACAGGATTATTAGGGCCGGGCGGAAGATTAAAAAAATCACCTGTTTTGACGCCGTGATTCAACACGCCTTCGTCGTGGCGAAAGACAGGCAATGTCGCAACGCCCAAAATTTTCCACGTACCGAGCGGCGCCGGTAGCGTAGTCGAGCCAGGCGTGATCGGAAACTCACAGATGAGTTGTTCGCCATCGCGGACGATGAGAAAGCGCTCCTTCGTATCGATCTGGACCCGCCGATTCACAAACGCCGGGTTAGCGGGGATAAAACCTTCGTGCAGCTCCTCGATTTTGAACGGGAGCACGTTCGGTACCTTGACCGTATCGCCGGGTTGGAGCTGCTCGAGATTTCTTCCCCTGTTTAACTTTACCAGGTAAGCCTCGGCGGAGTGAAAGCGTTCGGCGACGAATTCCAGCAGGGATCCATATTTCAGCGCCTTTAATGCCGCTTGCTCCGACGGCTTTGTGGCGGTGGGGCCGACGAAGTCGATCGCTTCGGGCGGTATTGTGTAGCCGGTGAAGGTTTTTGGCACCTGGTCGAGCAGCCACTGGTCGACCGCGCCAGTTTCTGGCATGCGATTGGCGCGCTTGTAATGCACGAGCGCCTTTCGGAAAAACTCGCCCATCTGGCCATCAATTTTTCCGGGGCCGAAGTCATTGTTGTCCAAAAAGATTTGGAGGCGTGTCGCTGTTTCCTCGTTGTAATTTGGCAAGGCAACGAGGACTTTGGGTGTTGGTTTTGGGGTGGCAATCGGGATCGGCGTGTCCACCGGCAGCGCCCTCCGAACCGGCACCGTTATTGCCGGCGGCGCAGCGCTTCCTGTCGCGCACAGAAAGCCGAGACCTACCGTTCCCAAAAATATTACGGATGAGAGTTTGGACATTGAGACAGAGTAATCGACCAACCGACTCACCCGCGCAACGTCGCGCAAGTAAAGCGCTTCAACGCGCGTTGCTTTTAGGGAAGAGCACCTTGTCCGGCGCAGCATTTAATGCTGGAAGAAGCTTGAGCATCAGCCGCGATTTTACGCGACCGGCTTCGCGCGGCTCGACCAGATATCGCAGGATCACGTCGAGCCATGTGTTGTCGTTGGGACGAAAAATAACGCGAGGCCGTTCGTTTACTTCAAGTTCGTCGACCGGCGTCTTCGCGAGCAGCTGCCGATAAACGTCGATGCGTTCCAGCATCGCTTCACCAAGCTCTTCCTCCGCGATCGACTGCATCGTCTTGGCGACGAATTCGAGATCGCTTTCATAGGCGACGTTAAATTTGATCTCATTCCAAATGTAAGGAAAAAGCGGCCACGAATAGTTATAGACCATCTTGGTGAGCACTTGTGAGTTTGGAAACTTGATGATGCGGCCGCTCGGATGGTCGGTTGAGAGATACTGCCCGCCAAATTCCCAGAGCGTCGTGTCGATGTAGCCGACATCGATGACGTCGCCGGTTGCATCGTCGATTTTTATGCGATCGCCGACGCGATAGGGCCGGCGTACCAGAATGTATATCCAGCCGATAAAACTCGTCATGGGCGCCTGCACCGAGAGACCAAGAATCAGTGAGATAAAGCCAACCGAAATGAGCGCCGTGTACCAGTTTACAAAGAGAACCGAGATCGCGATCAGGATCACGAGGATGCTGACGATGAGGCGCGAGACGCGCTTGAGCGTGAAACGTGTCGCTGCTTCCGGGATGCGGCCGATTGCATACACGTCCACGCATTTCGCAAGCGCGAGGATGAGAATGATCAGAATCGCCCCGCGAATAATCCGCTGGGCAAGTAGCAGGGTTGCCTCAGGCAAGGGAACGAACCTTCTAGCGAGGAGGTAGCTGACAATCGCGCAGCCGATGATCAGGAGCGCGTGCGTGACGAACCAGAGCTTGTCCGTTGCCTGCGCCTTTACCGGTGGCTTGCCCGTAGTCTGCTCGAGCGCTTCTTTAACGTCGCCGCGTTTTGAGAGCTGTTCGACATTCTCCGCCATCATCTTTGATTCGAAGACGAGCGCGCTCGCGACCGCCACCGCTTGAATATCGGCTATACGAAACGATGCGTGCAGCTACTCTTTCAACCTATGAATGAGTTAATCAATATAGTGGTCCAGCGCACCGGCCTTAGCCCCGAACAGTCGCAGCAAGCGGTTCAAGCCGTTCTCGATTTTCTTAAAACTAAATTGCCCGCGCCGATTGCTACTCATCTGGATGCTTTGCTGAGCGGCGGAGCTAGCGGTCTGGGCGGATTGGAGACGGAAGTGGGCGACCTTTTGAAAGGCAAGCTCGGCGGACTATTTGGCGGAAAGCCCTCCTGACCGCGCGACGCGCAAATTACAAGCGTCGCGGCTGCTCGGTCTTGACCCAGCATCGCAGCACTTCCGCCACGCTCCATGCCTGCGCGATGCAGCCGCCAGCGATGTGCGGTTCTCGCGCATCGAAGACTTCGCTGATCGTGCCGACGCCAGCGTCGTTCATGTGCTCCGCAAACCCGCTGAGTAACTGGCGCGCGTCCGCAGGGTTCGCGGGGTGCACTTTCAGCCAAGCGTCGATGAACGGGCCGATAAGCCATGCCCACACCGTGCCCTGGTGATATGCTCCGTCACGCGAACGCAGATCGCCAGAGTAAATCGGTTTGTATTCAGGGTCGTCCGGGGAAAGTGAACGCAGGCCGAGCGGTGTGACCAATTTCTTTTGCACGACATCAACGACGGCATTCCAGCGCGCTTGCTCGAGAACAGGATGGTCGAGCGATATCGCGAAGATTTGGTTCGGTCGGCACGACGTGTCGACTGTTCCGGTGTTGCCGTCGCAGTCCACTACGTCATAAAGGTAGCTGCCACGATCAAACCAAAAGCGTTGATTGAATGAGACACGCGCGCGTTCGGCATGTTGGTCGTAGGTTTCCGCCGCGCTCCCGCCGGTTTCCCTTAACCACTTCGCGAGTAATTTCAGCGCGTTATACCAAAGCGCGTTGAGCTCGACCGCTTTTCCGCGGCGCGGCGTCACGATCCAATCGCCCATTTTCGCGTCCATCCAGGTGAGCTGATATCCTTCCGCGCCCTGCGCGAGCAGACCATCGGCAGGATCGACATGGATGTTAAACTTTGTCCCGTGCAGATGCGCTTCCGCAATCTGGACGAGCGTCGGTAGCAACAAATCTCGCGTGATCTCGTCATGCGTCTGGTCGAGATAGCGGCCGAGCGCGTGGAAAAACCAGAGCGTCGCATCCGCGGTGTGATAGAGCCCTTCGTTCTTGCCGTCCGGGAACATGTTTGGGATTAACCCGTCGCGCACATAATGCGCGAAGGTCCGGAGGATGTAACCCGCTTCGACCCATCGACCCGTCGTAAGCGCGAGCCCTTCGAGGCTGATCATCGTGTCACGCCCCCAATCGGTGAACCAGTGATAACCGGCAATGACGGTGCGCACATCGTCGCCGGCGGCATGCGCGCGCGCCGCATCACCCGCGCGGCCCGCTGGTGTGATGACAAATTGGTCCGCCGCGAAAACCAGTTCCGCCGCCACGCCCGCGCGCGCGACGGGCGCCGCTTGCGCGAGCAGCCGCGCACGGCGTTCGCGCTCTGCAGCGAGGACTTCGTCAGGACTGAGCACATCGATGATGCCCCATTCCTCAGTAGAACCGACGAGTGTCGCGGTGGTTCTTTCCGATAAATTAATCTGGAAAAATCCCGGGCTCCAGAGATCGCCTTCGTGCGCATAACCGCGTTGTTGTTCGGTGCGATAAACCAACTGTCGGATATGCGCTGCGGCAATCGTGAAGCTGGCTTCATGTCCGCAGAGCCGCATGCGGAGCGGCGGCATTTTGCGACGCGCCCCCGTGATTTCAAACCGCCCCTCGATTGCAGTCAGCTTGTAAGGCGCGGAGATCTGCTGATCGACTGGGGCCTCATGGTGCCGGAAGTGAAAGGCCGGCCGCAACTCGAGCCGCGGCAGGTTCGATCCGGCTGTAACCTGATAGCTGATGTGGACGGTATTTTGAAGATGAGGAAGCAGGACGCGCTTCTCGATTACGAGATCGCGTACGTGATAAATCCAAACCGGCAGCCCGTCCTCCAGCCGGAACTCGCGCAGATAATCGGCCCCGCGCAGATCGAGCTGCCCACCCGCGCGTTCTTCCGCGCCTAACGAGACCACGTCGTTGTTCGAGAAACGCAGGAACTCGGAGACGTGGCTCCACATCACCATGCGGCCAAGCGGCGCGGGCAATGCCGCAATGAGGAGCCCATGGTACTTGCGCGTGATTGCTCCCGATACGCTCCCTGACGCATAGCCGCCGAGCCCGTTCGTGACGAGCCATTCGCGGTTAAGGAGGATTTCGCGCGAAGCTTCTCCGCCCTTCCACGGCATACGCCGCACGACTACGGGACCGTTTGCTGGTTTCTTCAGCATCACTTTGCGTCCAGATCGCTTTTTTTCGGCTTGCGCCGCGGTCTGGTCTCACGCATCGGATGCAAAAGTACCGCGGACTCCGCGGGTAAAATCCACCCCTCTTCAGTAGCCACGCGAGTCGCGCCAGGCCCGCCGTAGCGGACGGACTCGCTCGTCCAAAGCGTTTTCCACCGGCAGCCGAGCGGTGGCGCCAGAAGCGGTTCAGGTAACGGTTCTAGAGCGGAACGGTTCCCAAGATTTACCGCGAGCAACCGGTCCATCTTGTCGCGACTGAAATAGCGCAGGACAAAACTGGCGTCGCTAAGAACGGCGCCGTCAACGCCTCCTGAAGGCTGTTCACGCAAGCGCGCATCCTCGCGTCTCAGACGAAGCAAATCGCGATGCAGGTGCGAGATCGCCTTGAATTTGCCCCGCTCGGAAAAGTGGAGCTTGCTCCGCGCGAATGTGGCGGGATCGGAAGGCGGCGGTAGTTGCGACTGGACTTCGGCCGTCGCAGCGGAAGGAAATTGCGACAGAAATTTGAAGCGCCCCTCTTCGATCGCGTCGCGCAGTTCGACCGCCATATCGCTGAAATACATGAAGGGCGTGGTCGCGCCGAACTCCTGGCCCTGGAACAACATCGGCGTCCAGGGACCGAGCAGGAGGAGTGCTGTCATGGCACGATAACGACCGGGAGAGGATTGCAGACGAACGCGCTCGCCGGAGATCGAGTTCGCAATCTGATCATGATTTTCGATAAATCCGACGAATGCGTGCGGCGGTACGCCGACCGTCGGTTCGCCGCGCGGCGCGTCCTGCCAGAGATAGGGCTGTCCTTGGAAAAGGTATCCGTACTTGGCCGCCGAAATGAATTCCTGCGGGTTCCCTTTGTAGTCGGAGTAGTACGCTTCGTTTCGTCCGGTTAACGCAACAAGCGCGCTGTGATGCAGGTCGTCGTTCCAGAGTCCGTCGAGCTCTTCGCCGCCTGCACTTTTAGGTCGCGCCAGTTTTGCTTCCTGTTCCTCGTTCTCCGCGATCAGAATAATCGAACGCTTGCCGGCCGCCTCCCGCGCCGCGCGTCCAATCGCTCCGATGATGTAATCGCCAGACGCATCGTAAACATTTTGCGTCGCATCGAAACGGAAACCATCAAGGTGGAATTCGTCGACCCAGTAGCGCCCGTTGCTGATGAAGAACTCCCGCACCGGGCTGGAGCCGGGACCGTCGAAATTGAGGGCATCGCCCCAATCATTCTTGTAGCGATCGGTGAAGTAATCGTTTGAGAAGACTCGCAGATAATTTCCTTCCGGACCGAGATGATTATAAACGACATCAAGAATCACGCCGATGCCTAACGAGTGCGCCGTGTCGACGAACGCGCGAAGATCCTCGGGGGAACCGTAGAGCCGCGTCGGCGCGAAGAGATCCACGCCGTCATAGCCCCAGCCAAATTCGCCCGCGAAATCTCCTATCGGCATCATCTCGACCAGCGTGATGCCCATGTTCGCCAGTTCGGCGAGCTGCTCCCCCGCGGCGCGCCACGTCCCTTCCGGGGTGAATGTGCCGATGTGCATCTCGTAGATCACCTGCCCCGGCATCCGCACGCCCTGCCATTGAGCATCGCTCCAACGGAACGTGGTCGGATCAATTACACGCGAGGATCGGTGCGGCCCTTCCGGCTGAGAACGCGAAACGGGATCGGGATGGAATCTGTCGGCTTCGTTCAAGCGAAAGCGGTAGAGCCCGCCTGCATCCGCCGGCGCGATGCCAGCGAAATATCCATCAGCTTCCGCTTTCAACTGATGAAAAGTGCGCTTTGCTCCTTCATCCGCAGATTCCTCCAAGACAACGTCAACCCGCGTGGCCTTTGGCGCCCAGACCCGGAAATGCGTTCGATTGCGAGCGATCAACTCAGCGCCAATCGGGTAGCGGCGACGAATTTGGGAAGCGTGCATGCATGCTTTTCGCCCATCAGCTGCGGCTGTGCGCGCGGTTATTTCACTTTTCGCCGGGAAGATGAGGGAATAGAACTCCCGGACGTAGAATGCGGCGACTTCTAATGGGCTACACGCGCTGGCTGCACACTCAGTGGCCGGCCGGAACTGTCGAAAAACTCCCGGTCTCGGGTGTCGACGGCGTGACGGCACTTCCCGGCGTTCGCATTGTAGGAGATCTCACGGGAATTCCGCTCCTCAAGTTCTCTTCGAATACCGGCGCAAGTGCGGTCCGGGCAATTCTTGCTGAACCTGATTTCATCGGAAACAGCCGGCGATCATCTGAAGTTTTCGACGTCGCAATCGTCGGCGGCGGCGTTGCTGGAATTTCGGCTGCGATTGAAGCGAAGAGAACCGGGCTGCATTTCATCGTCTTCGAAGCGACGGAAGTCTTCTCCACCGTCGTCAATTTTCCAAAAGCAAAACCAATCTACACCTATCCGACCGCAATGAAGCTGGACGGCGGGTTGCAATTCACCGCAGAAGTAAAAGAGGATTTGCTGGATGAAATGGAGCGGCAGCGCCGCGATGCCGGGATCGACGTCACACCCGAACGCATTGAGCGCATCGAGAGAAAATCCGGGGAACTGCTCCTTCATAAGAGCGACAAGACAACCGTGCGTGCGCGTCGCGTTATTATCGCGATCGGTCGGAGCGGGAATTTCCGAAAGCTCGGCTGCCCGGGTGAGGAACTCGATAAGGTTTACAATCGGCTTTTCGATCCGAAGGAGTTTGAAGGCAAAAACGCCCTCGTCGTGGGTGGCGGCGATTCAGCGATCGAGACCGCCATCGCCCTCACGACGTCCGGCGCGCATGTCACGCTGAGTTATCGCAAGAAGGAATTCTCCCGGCCGAAACCGGAGAATGCCGAAAAGCTCAAGGCACTCGTGGCAAATCCGGCGGCTGATGTTCAGATCGAACGGCCCACATCGGAGCGCGTCAATCCCGCGATGACACGGGGAATGCAGCACCAGAAGCTGGGTTCGCTGAAACTCGCGCTCGGAACGGAAGTGAGCCGGATCGAACCCGATCGCGTTTACCTGCGCAATGGAACGGAAGCGGAAATGCCAAACGACGTCGTTTTCACGATGCTTGGCCGCGAAGCCCCACTCGGGTTCTTTCGCC
>JBDUAZ010000010.1:0-13087 GCA_040004385.1 Chthoniobacterales bacterium
ACTTCGGAATTAGGCACACCGACGCCAAAAGTTTTTTCCATGCTGACGACGAGCTCCAAAGCGTCGATCGAATCGAGGCCAAGGCCCTCAGCCCCGAACAACGGGAGGTCATCACCAATTTCCGCGGCAGTCGTCTGCAGCATCAAATTCGTCACGAGCATTTCTTTAATGCGAGTTCGGAGATCAGCAGCGTCGGACATTGGCAGGAAAGTTTGTGACAGAGAGCCGCGTTCAAACGGCAAGCGAGCGGCTCATGAGCTGGCAACGCCGCAAACGATTCGAATTAAACCTGGTCGCCGCTCTCGGTTCGACGGGGAATGTCGCGCGGCTGCTGCGGGCCCGGTTCGAAAGCAGCCGGTGCGTTCTCGATTCGCGGCACTGTCGCCGCTGGTGCCCGGACGTCAGGCGTGTTCGCGACATCTGTCTTCCCGGCTGAGTGCAGTTCGTCGCTGAATTCGTCCTTCGCTTTTTGGAATTCCTTCACGGCCTGTCCCATGCCACGTGCCAGTTCCGGCAGTTTTTTTGCGCCGAAGAGCACGAGGATTATCAACAGAATGACGATCAAATCCGGCCCGGCCAGATTCATGAAGCTCGCGAGGAAGCTCATATGTGGTTGAACATCTGCTTCACCGCGGAAGTTGCAAGGTATTTCCCCGAAAGTGCGAGATGACGGAGCAAGTCCTTACACGTCATAATACATCGCAAACTCATACGGATGCGGACGAAGCCGAAGCGCGTCGTATTCTTTCTGTTTCATCTCGATCCAGTTCGCGACGAAATCGGCGTTGAAGACGTCTCCCTTGAGCAGGAATGAGTGGTCGGCTTGCAGTGCGGCAATCGCGCCGCTCAGTGAATCGGGCACGCTCGGCACATTGGCCAGTTCTTCCGGCGGCAATTCGTAGAGGTTTTTGTCGAGCGGATCGCCGGGATCGATTCGGCTCTGAATCCCATCGAGGCCGGCGAGCAAAAGCGCCGAGAAGGCGATATACGGGTTCGCGGAGGCATCGGGTGTGCGAAATTCGACCCGCTTTGATTTCGGGTTGGCCGAGTACGTCGGAATGCGAATCGCCGCGGATCGGTTACGCGCCGAGTAGGCGAGGTTCACCGGCGCTTCGAAGCCGGGGACGAGCCGTTTGTAACTATTCGTCGTCGGATTTGTGATGCATGTGAGCGCAGGCGCGTGTCGCAGGATTCCGCCGATGAAAAATAACGCCATCTCACTCAACCCTGCATAACCGTTTCCGGCGAACAAGGGCTTGCCATCTTTCCAGAGCGACATGTGCGTGTGCATGCCGGAGCCGTTGTCGCCGAACAATGGTTTCGGCATGAAGGTGACGGTTTTGTTGTGCCGCTTCGCGACATTGCGCACGATGTATTTATAGTACTGAAGGTGGTCGGCCATCTGCAGCATCGGAGCGAAACGGATGTCGATTTCCGCCTGGCCCGCCGTTGCGACTTCATGGTGCTGCCGCTCGATTGCGATGCCGGCTTTTTCCAACTCGAGGCACATTTCATTGCGGATGTCCTGCAAGCTGTCAGCAGGCGCGACCGGGAAGTAGCCCTCTTTTGCGCGAATTTTATAACCCAGGTTCGGGAGTTCCTCGCGACCGCTGTTCCAGTGGCCCTCCGCACTATCGACGAGGTGAAACGATGAATTGCCCGTGTAACTAAAACGCACTTCGTCGAAAATGAAGAACTCCGCTTCCGGACCGAAGGAAGCGACATCCGCGATCCCAGTGCTCTTCATATAAGCCTCGGCTTTTCCGGCCAGGCCACGTGGATCGCGATCGTAAGGCTCGCGCGTAATCGGGTCGACGATCGTGCAGATCAAACTCAGCGTTGGCTCAGCGTTAAACACGTCGATCCATGCGGTCGCGGGATCTGGGACGACGAGCATGTCGCTCGCATTGATCGCGCGCCAGCCGCGGATGCTCGAACCATCAAAACCGAGGCCGTCGTTGAATATGTCCTCGCTATACTCGGTGAGTGTGGTGGTGAAATGCTGCCACGAACCGGGCAGGTCGGTGAACTTGAAGTCCACGAGTTTCACGTCGTGGTCTTTGATCATTTTGCTGACGTCGGAAGCGGTTTTGTCTTTGTCTTTGGCCATGGCTCAGGGGTTGATGATTGAAAGTTGAGAGGTGATGAAAAGAAAAATCCTAATCTTCAATTGAAGAACTGAAAGGGGCGGGAGGGGGAATGGGAAGTTGATGGCTGTTGGCAGAGTCGATTGACCATCAACTCTCAACCATACTCACCCATCACACCGCTTTTTCGCCGATTTCCTCGGTCCGGATTCGCACCGCGTGCTCTACCGGAAGAACAAAAACTTTGCCGTCGCCGATCTTGCCGGTCTTTGCCGCGCTTACGACTACGCTGACAGCTTTGTCGACCATTTCATCAGCGAGCACGACTTCGACCTTCACCTTCGGCAGAAAATCGACGGTATATTCGCTGCCGCGATAAATCTCTGTGTGCCCTTTCTGGCGCCCGAAACCTTTTACTTCCGTCACCGTCATGCCTTCGATGCCCAGTTCAGCGAGCGCCTCTTTCACTTCCTCGAGTTTGAACGGTTTGATGATCGCTTCGAGTTTTTTCATTTCGGTTAATCTTGCAGCGCGGACGTTATTGGGAAGGGAGAATTAAAGTTAAAATCCGCACGTGGCAGTCCGTTAAACAGCAACAAAACCGTTTGTTGGGATTGCGGCACGGGCAGTCTTACCAACCTGCCACGAATGGTGCAACACAGAAATTTCCGGATCAATTGAGCGCAAAATGTTGCGATTTCTTGCCGGCTGGCGCGGCAAGTTTATAGTGTCGCCGGATGCCCACCGAGCCCTTCGTTCACCTCCATCTGCACACCGAGTATTCGCTGCTCGACGGAGCGGTGCGGATGAAGGCGCTGATGAAAAAGGCGGCGGAACTTGAGATGCCAGCGGTTGCGATCACCGATCACGGGAATCTCTATGGCGCGATCGAATTCTATCAGGAAGCCACAACGGCCGGTATCAAGCCGATCATCGGTTGCGAAGCGTATATGGCACCCGGTTCAATCACGGATCGGCCCAACAATCAACGCGACGCAGCGTATCACTTCACATTGCTGGCGAAGGACGAAATTGGCTATCGCAACCTCGTCAAACTGATCTCGACCGCGCATCTCGACGGTTTTCACTACAAACCGCGGATCGACAAAGAGCTGCTCGCGGCGCACGCCACGGGCCTGATCGGGATGAGCGGGTGTCTCAAGGGCGAAATCAACATGGCTCTCCAGTCGGATAATCTCGCAAAAGCGCGGCGGAGCACGGCGGATTTTCGGGACATCCTCGGCGCCGAGAATTTTTTTCTGGAGCTGCACGATCACGGGATCGAAGCGCAACAGAAGTGCAACCGGCTGCTCCCCGCTCTCGCGCAGGAATTCGGCCTCGGGTTAATCGCAGCGAACGACGTTCACTTTCTCGAGCGGTCACATCACGAAGCGCACGATGTAATGATCTGCATCGGCACCGGCAAAATGCTGCAGGACGAGCGCCGCATGCGTTACGTTCCGGAGTTATATTTCAAATCCGCTAAGGAAATGCGCGAGTTGTTTCCGGACCATCCGGAAGCGATCACGAACACGGTGGAGATCGCGGAGCGATGTAATCTGCTCCTCGAATTCGGCAAATCGAAATACCCGGATTATCCGGCGCCGCCGGGAAAGACGCGCGAAGGATATTTGAGAGAACTTTGTTATGCCGGTTTGCACGAACGATATGGTGAGCGTGCCGGCACAGACAGCGAGCTGATACAACGTCTCGATTACGAAATCGGCGTGCTCGAAAAGACCGGGTTCGTGAGCTACTTCCTGATTGTCTGGGATTTCATTCACTTCGCGAAGCAGAGAGAAATTCCGGTCGGGCCCGGGCGTGGTTCTGCTGCGGGGTCGATGGCCGCTTACGTGCTCGGAATCACGGATGTCGATCCGCTACAGTTCAATCTGCTTTTTGAGCGCTTCCTGAATCCCGACCGGGTTTCACCGCCGGACATCGATGTTGATTTTTGCGAAGCGCGCCGTGGCGAAGTGCTTGAATACGTTCGGCAAAAGTACGGCGAGCGCCGCGTCTCGCAGATCATCACATTCGGAAAACTGAAGGCGAAGAGTGTCGTGCGCGATGTCGGGCGTGTGATGGGGTTGAGCTACGGCGATGTCGATCGCATCGCGAAAATGATTCCTAACGAACTGAATATTACGCTCGCGGCGGCGGCGGAAAAAACGCCGGAACTGAAGAAGGCAATTGCAACTGAAGGAGCGACTCGGCAGCTCTGGGAATACGCCGGCGTTCTGGAAGGGTTGTCGCGCAACGCGGGCGTCCATGCCGCGGGCGTCGTGATCGGCGACCGCGATCTCTCGGAGTACGTCCCGCTCTGCCGCGACACGAAGGGCACCGACGTGATCACGCAGTTCCCGATGGGTCCACTAAATGATCTCGGTCTGCTGAAGATGGATTTTCTCGGACTCAAAACGCTCACGGTGATCGAGGACACGGTGACATTGGTTCGTCAGCGCGTTCCGGAATTTTCAATCGCCAAAATTCCGCTCGACGATGCCGCGACCTTCGCGCTTTTGAACCGCGGCGAAACGATCGGCGTCTTCCAATTGGAATCGCCTGGCATGACGAATCTTTGCAGGAACTTCGATGTCCAGAAGATCGACGACATCATCGCGCTGATCGCGCTTTATCGACCGGGCCCGATGGAGTTGATTCCCGACTTCATCAAGCGCAAGAAGGGCCTGACGAAGATTAAATACGAACACCCGCTCCTCGAGGAGATCTGCTCGGACACGTACGGCGTCATGATTTATCAGGAGCAGGTAATGGCGGCCGCAAGCCGGCTTGGCGGCTACTCGTTAGGCCAGGCCGATCTGCTACGGCGCGCGATGGGAAAGAAGGACCGCACGAAGATGGCGAAAGAGCGCGCCAACTTCATCGAAGGCTGCGCGCGCACGAACAAGATCCCGGAGAAGAAAGCGAATGCGATTTTTGATCTGCTCGAAAAGTTTGCCGGCTACGGCTTCAACAAAAGCCACAGCGCGGCCTACGGATTGATCAGTTATCAAACCGCGTATCTGAAGACGAATTATGCGGTCGAATTCATGGCTGGATTGCTGAGTAACGAAATTAATAACACAGAGAAAATCTCGGTTTTTGTCGGTGAATGTAAACGGATCGGAATCGCGATCCTTCCTCCGGATGTGAACCGGAGCGGATTGAAGTTTACGCCCGACACGATCAATGAATCGTCAACAAACAACGCAATCCGCTATGGTCTCGCCGCGATCAAGAACGTGGGAGAAGCCGCGATGTCAGCAGCGATCACGGAGCGGAATACGCGCGGTGAGTTTTCATCCCTGGAAGACTTCTGCCGCCGACTCGATTCACGCATCGCGAACCGTAAAATGCTCGAGAGTCTGGTGAAATCCGGCGCATTCGATTTCCTCGAACGCGATCGAGCGGAATTGTTCGCCTGCATCGAAGAATCATTGATGGCGGCCTCTGCGTCGCACAAAGACCGCGCGAGCGGTCAGGTTTCGCTGTTCGACGACCTGCCCGCGCCTTCTGCGCGTCCCTCGTCGCGAAATGCGGTGCCGTGGAGCGAACACGAACGAATGTCGTTCGAAAAAGAGTTACTCGGTTTTTACGTCACCGGCCACCCACTCGACGCCTACGTGACGCAGCTTTCGAATGGAAAATTTCAGACCATCGGGTCGTTAGGCGAGCTCCCGGACCGAGCGCATTTCCGCATCGCCGGGGCGATCACACAGGTGGACCGGAAGTTCACGAAAAGGGAGGGTAAGCCGTTTGCGGTCGTCTTCCTCGAAGATCTTACCGGCTCTCTGGAAGTCGTTTTGTGGAACGAGGTTTACGTGATGGTTTCGGAGTCGTTGACGCTCGGCCGTGTGATTGAGATACAGGGGACGCTCGATAAACGCGACGATGCCATGCGCGCGACCGCGCAAAAGGTGAATCTCCTCGCACCCGACGCACGAAACGACCCCGCTGCGCCAGACCCCACTGCGTCGGAGAGAGCGGCTCAGCCGCTTGTCCTGCGAATTCCCGCTGGAACGTCACCTGCACAATTGCGAGACGTGCGCGATCTCCTCGCAAGTTCGCCGGGCACGCGCGATGTTGTCTTGCAATTCGAGCAACCGGGGGGGAAGCCGGTGGAAATTACTGCCGGTAACGATTGCCGGGTGGAGCTTACGCCGGAATTGCAGCAGAAGTTGCAGCCGTGGTTTGCTGCGGCGTAATCGGCGCGCGGCCGTGAGGCGCTGTCAGGTTTTCGGTGCCGCGCTCGCGAAGGTCAAATGCAGCGGTCTTTTCGCGTGAATTCGCTCAGTCAACTGGCGTTGCATTTCGCGCTGCGCTTCGCCGGCGAGGTCGCTCTCGCCCGCTTTCTGTCTGGCCAGGTCGGGTAGTGTCGCAAGTTCGCCTTCGAGATCGGCGGCGGAAATCCGATTCCAAAAGCCATTTTCGAAAGCGAGAACATCGATGAGCTGCTGTTCGACGCCGAGAATTTTTGCCGTCGGCATTCGCACTGCGATGGCGTCGGGAAGCAGATCAACGGTGATATCCTCACGCAGATCGAATCCCGCCTTAACCGCGAACGTTCCGTGCAGCTTGACGCGTTTGGTGCTCCCGGCCCATGTATGCAGCAGCTCATGCTCGACTTCAATTTGCCGTGAGACCACCGCTACTTCGGCGACGGCTGTCGTCTTCTCAAGATAGACGCGGTTGTTGATCTTCACGCGCGGTTGCAGTTGCGCCACGTCTACGAAAGCGTCTCGGACGTCGCGCCCGAGGCGCTCCAACTCCGCCGTGCCCTGTTTCGCGGTGCGTGCTGGCCAGCTTTCAAGTCGCAGGAAGACGACGATGCCGACAGCGGCGGCGATCAGAATGATCAAAACCAGCGCGAATGGCCATGAAAAGGTGCGCTCTCTGTTGCGAGCATTCGACTCCGCTTCGTTCATCCCAAAAAAGTACCGCCCCTCACGCCCAAAGGACATGAAGGGCGGCTGTTCCCCCCAGAACAATCTTCTAAAACTACGTAATCAGTAATTGAGGTTGATTACGCGCGCAAGAAATTTTCGCAAACTTATGCGACGCATCGCCGGGCCTACCATAAGGTTGGGCGCATGAAACTCGGCCTGCGCTACGAAACAATCTACCGCTACGAGCAGCCCGTCGGTTTCTCGCCGCACGAGGTCCGATTATTCCCGCGACCGGATCGTTTCAGTCGCGTCAATCGCCTCGATTTCAAAACAACCCCGGAATCTAACGTCCGATTCGTCCGCGACGTTTTTGACAACACAATTGCCTCCTGTTTCTTCGCCGAGACAGCGCCGGAATTACGTATCGAGCTCGCAATCGACCTTGAACTGGAGCCGAAGGACCCATTCCACTTTATTCTCCATGAATCCGCGGTGGATTTACCTTTCGCATATGAGCGCGACCTGATCGAGCTGCTCGCGGCATATCGGAGGCCGACAACTTCGAAGCAGTTGGATATTTCCGGCTGGAAACGGCCGACGAGAGACGACCGGAGAGGAACCGTGACCTCGCTGGTCGAGTTTAATCGCGCGATCCATGAATCGATCGGCTATGAGCGACGTGAAACAGGCGCGGCGCATGCGCCGGAAGAGACTCTGCGACTTGGCCGCGGCGCGTGCCGGGATGTCGCAGCACTGGCCGCAGAATTGTTGCGCCAATCGGGACTGGCGGCTCGCCTAACGAGTGGATATCTGCGTGAAACCGACGGTGACGCGCGTCGCGCTGAAGGCTCGTTACACGCCTGGACGGAAGTGTTCTTGCCCGGCGCGGGGTGGGTGGGTCTCGACGGTACGAACGGCGTCTTTTGCAATCACAATTTCATCGCCGCTGCGGTCGGTTTGACCCCTCCTGACATCACTCCGATTCACGGCAATTATCTCCACGAGACGCCGGTGAGTTCTCAAATGACGAGCCGGCTGGAGCTGATAAATCTGTGAGCAGGCGGCCCCGGAGGCATCTCGCACTGAAGCCGGTTACCGATGCTGACTGAGTTACAGCTTCGCAACTTCCGCTGTTTCGATTCGCTGCGGGTTGAACTGGCGCCCGGCTTTAACTTTTTTATTGGTGGCAACGGTCAGGGTAAGACGTCGATTCTTGAAGGCGCGTGTGTGTTGCTGCGATTGCAATCACAACGGAGCTCCACCCTCGGTCCCGTCGTGCAGTTCGGACGGAACTGGTTTGCAGCGTCGGGTCGTGTCGATAGCCACCGGCTCGACTTCCGCTACAGTCCATTGCGGCGCCGGCTTTTGTTTGACGATGTAGAGCAAAGACGCGCGGACGAATATCTTCGGGTCGGCCGCGTCGTTTCGTTTGCCAACACCGATATCGACCTGGTCCGCGGCGGATCAGAAATGCGACGCCGTTATCTCGATTTTCTCGGTGCGCAAATTGAGGCGATTTACAGGCCTACGCTTCGTGCCTACGAGCGTGCCCTTCGTTCACGTAATGCCCTCCTGAAATCGTCGCGGCCGCGCCCGCGTGAACTGGCGGCGTTCGACGAGCAGCTGCTCCAGCATGGAGAAAAACTGGGGGCGATGCGCGCTTCGATGATCGAGCGTTTGGCCCCATTCGCCGGCGCGGCCCATCGCGGGATTAGCGGAAATAATGAAGCGCTCGCGGTACGTTTCCTGCCGGGGAATGGGCCGGATTTCGCGGCCGATCTCTCCGCTTCGACAGTGCACGAAGCACGGGTGCGGCAAACGGTTGTCGGCCCTCATCGCGACGATCTGGAGCTGCTCGTCCAGGGGAAAGCGGCAAACCAGTTCGCGTCCGAAGGTCAGCAACGCACTGTTGCCCTTGCGCTCAAAATTGCACAGGCGCGCGTTTTCGCAGCGGAGGATGGGACATCGCCGTTATTATTAATCGACGACATATTTGGCGAGCTCGATCCGGACCGGCGCAATGCACTTCTCAAAAACCTGCCGTCTGACGCACAGAAATTGGTGACGGCTACCGCGATCGACTGGCACGAAAAGAAGCTCTCAGGACCGATGTTCGAGTTGAGTGGCGGACGACTAGTTGCCGTGATGAACAGGTAGGCTGGACTTGCGGAAATCCGCCCGCACTCTCTAGTTAACCATGCGAAATTTCGGAGAAGGAGTGCCTCTTAGTCTGGCTGGGTCACTACTCGTCGCGCATCCAAATATGCTCGATCCGAACTTCCGTCGCAGCGTGCTTTTTATTTCTGCGCACGATGCGACCGATGGCGCGCTCGGAGTAATTCTCAATAGACCGTTGGACAAACATGTTAGCGATTTGGTGAGCGAAACCCCGCCGGAAGGACTGGAAGATGTGCCGGTATTTCTGGGCGGTCCTGTCGGTAAAAATCAGCTAATGTTCGCGGCTTTCGAATGGGAGACGAACGTCGGCCTGAAGCTAAGCCACAATGTAGGCATCAATGAGGCGACTGAGCTCGCGGGCGGAGATCTCGGCGCAGTGCGCGCGTTTGTTGGTTACGCCGGGTGGAGCGCGGGCCAGTTGGAAGCGGAGATGAAGCAAAAAGCCTGGATCCTGCACAAACCGACACGTGCGGCGCTGCGGCCGGATCGTTTGCCGAAGCTTTGGTTCGATATCATGCGCGGTCTCGGGCCATGGTATAAAATGCTGGCTGCCGCGCCCGACGATCCTTCTTTAAACTAGCTTCACGCCGAATCTGGTGCGAAGCAGTTGGAATGATTATTGGTGTTCCAAAAGAAATCAAAGAGCAGGAGAATCGTGTCGCGCTCCTGCCTTCGACTGCTTTCTCTTTGACCCGGCGCGGGCACTCCGTGCTCGTGCAAAAAAACGCCGGTCTCGGTTCGGGTTATCCGGACGAAGCGTATGTGCAGGCGGGCGCGACAATCATCGAGAGTGCAGCGGATATTTTTGCGAAAGCCGACATGATCGTGAAGGTCAAGGAACCACTCAAAGCAGAATATTCGCTGCTTCGAAAAGGTCAGATCCTGTTCACATATTTGCATCTGGCTGCGAGCAAAGCGCTCACTGACGCGCTCTTGAAGTCCGGTGTCACCGGCATGGCCTACGAGACAATCCAGATCGGAAACAAGCTGCCTTTGCTTGAGCCGATGAGCGAAATCGCCGGCCGAATGTCGACGGTAATGGGCGCATATTATTTAGCGAAGCACAACGGCGGCAGCGGCGTGCTCCTCGGCGGCGTGCCAGGCGTGTTGCCGGGCAGAGTGGTCGTCCTCGGCGGCGGAACTTCTGGCGTGAATGCCGCTCGCATGGCTGTTGGCCTGGGTGCCGATGTGCGAATTCTCGACGTCGACCTTGACCGCCTGCGTTTTCTTGATCTGACGATGCAACAGGCGTCGACCGTGTTCTCCAACGAGGCGAATCTGATGGATTTAATGCCGACGACGGACCTGCTGATCGGCGCAGTGCTCGTTCCCGGGGCGAAGGCGCCGAAGCTGATCACACGCGCAATGTTGCAGAAGATGAAACCGGGCAGCGTCGTCGTTGACATCGCGATCGATCAAGGCGGTTGCGTGGAAACTTCTCGCGCGACGACTCACCTCGATCCTGTTTACGTGGAGGAGGGCGTGATCCATTATTGTGTCGCGAACATGCCCGCGGCATACGCACGCACGGCGACGCAAGCGCTCACAAATGTCACTTCGCGCTATGTGGAATTGCTCGCGGACCTTGGACTTGAAGGCGCTTGCAAGAAACAGCCCACGCTAACCGGCGGAATTAACACGCGCGAAGGGCGGCTGACCTGCTCCGCCGTCGCCGAAGCGCATGCCATGCGGCACGAAGCGCCATTCTAGCCGATCGCGGAATTCGCGCTGCGCGCAAACATTCGCTGTCGCAAGGCCGAAAAGCGGCCTTGCTCCGATTCAGGCTTTGACCGAGTGTGGTCACTCCATCCAAAACCTATGAAGAAATATATCTGTATCTTAGCTAGCGCCGCGCTCCTCGTGGCATGCGAACAAAAAACCGAAACCGTCGCTCCGGCTCCTGACGCCGAGAAGAAGACTGAAAATAACACGACCGTCGTCAATCCCGCTACGGGCAAGGACACCACCAAGGAAACGAACACGACGAACACCACTAACACGACTTCGTCCCCAGCCACGGAGAGTTCATCGACGAGCACGTCGACGACGACTTCGAGCCCGAGTCCGTAGTCGTTTCCATCAGATACTCTGAGAAAGTCTTCCCGCGGCGTGTCTGCGGGAAGACTTTTGCTGTACAGGCATGCTGCAATGGCCGGTGAGAGCCACAGGCTGAGATTTGGGAAGTCGCGACGTCTGCAGAGATCTGCTGACTTCACCCGCGTTCGCACCGAAGGCGAATCACACCGCGGCAGCTTTCTACTCGTGGGAGTCCTGGCACCCGCAGATCAGCCGCAGTCCGTGAGCGTCGGCTTTGTCACTTCAAAACGGATTGGCGGCGCCGTCACCCGGAACAAAGTTCGACGCCGCCTTCGTGAGATTGTACGAAAGCACCAGCACGATCTGCGTTCGGGCATTTGGCTCGTCGTCGTGGCGCGCCCGCGAGCTGCGGGTGCAACTTATAGCGCGTTGGAACAAGAGTGGTTGCGCCTCGCGAAGCGCGCTTCTATTTTAGCGCCCTAATGGTCCGGTTCGTCCGCATTTTGATTCGCGGCTATCAAATCCTGGTGTCGCCGGTGCTCTCGTTTATCGGCGGGCCGGCGTCCGGCTGCCGTTTCCAGCCGACTTGCTCGGAATATTTTCGTCGAGCTGTCGAAACGCACGGTTTTGTTCGTGGAAGCTGGCTTGGGTTGCGGCGGCTCGGTCGTTGCCAGCCGTGGGGAGGCCAGGGCCATGATCCGGTTCCGGTTCCCCTTCGCGGATCGGTCCCGGGTCGATCGACACATCTCGTTTGTGAATAGCCTGCGGGCATTTCCACATGGATCGACAAGCATGGATTGCCGTTACGCTTTGCGCGCTCGGTTTGGTCGCGTGGCAAGTCTACATGACGACGCATCCGGGGGTGCCTCCCAAAGTTGCCGCGACCTCCGCGCCGATCACCGCTGACGCGCAACCGACTGCCACGCCGGCGCCCGAGTCCTCGCCGCTCGCGACAGCGGATGCTTCTCCGTCGCCAGCATCGCCGGCAGTCGCCGCGTTTCCGGAGAAAATCGAGACGCTGCGCAACTCGGACGTGGAGCTTCGCCTAACGAACCGAGGCGCTGGCATTAGTGAAGCCGTGCTCTTGAATCACGCGGCAGACAAAGGGCAAAACGTGGTGCTGAACGCCGCGGGTCGGACGCCAATCGGTGCGATCATTGAGGAACCGACTGCGCCACTGCTCGAATTCGCGAGCGCGCCGCAGCCGGACGGCAGTGTGCAATTTGAGCGAACTGCGCCGGAGGGGGTGAGCATGAGGAAGAAATTCTTTTTCGTTCCGACGAAGGAGAAGAAAGACAACTTCGTCAGCGAAATGGACGTCGATTTCAAGAATGACGGCGCGCAGCCCTATACGAACCGTGGCTACTTCATCACGCTCGGATCGGCGACGCCGATTCATCCAAAAGACATGCCATCATACACGCGCCTCGCCTGGTGCATCGACGGCAAGGCAAAAGGTACGGATGTGAACTGGTTTGCTGCGCAAAATTATCCGCTCGTGGGCGTGCAGAAGCGCGCCGCGCAACAATTCTTCCAGGAAAAAATCGCAGGCACTGGAGCCGAGTGGGGGGGTATGACGAACCAATTCTTCACGACATTGATCACGCCATTGACGGCCAAAGGCGTTGCAGTCTGGGGCAGTCGGTTCGAAGTGAAACGGCCGGACGCGCCGCCGTTATTGGGAATGGAGGGCGCGCTCGCGATGCCCGGATTCGAACTGCAACCAGGTCAAACCGCGAGCCTTCGCTTCCAAATCTATACCGGACCGAAACTTTACGGCCGCCTTGCGAAGCTCGAGCACGACGAAGCCGCGATCATGAACTTCGGCATGTGGAAGCTCGTCAGCCAGGCGCTGCTCAATTTCATGAACTTGCTCCACGGCTGGTTGGGGAATTACGC
>JBDUAZ010000074.1:0-3788 GCA_040004385.1 Chthoniobacterales bacterium
AAGCGTCTTTCGGCGCGAGTGAGGCGACCATTTTTTCGAAGCGCGGATCGCCGCGAAGGGGATCCCAAAGCGGCAGCAATTTCAATTGGCCGTAGCTGACCGTGCTCGGCGGACGGATGGCGATGGCGAGCTGTTCACAGGCGAGATCTTTGTCGCCAACCCATGCAGCGATCATCGCCAAATACTCAATCATCAGCGGGCCATTGATTGCATCTTTTCCCACGGGAAGGAGCTCGACCGCGCGCTGGCCTTCGCGCAGTGCTTCCTCTTTGCGGCCGAGACCGGCGTCGATTAGACCAAGCACGCACAGCGCCGGGCCATAATTTGGTTGAGCTTGGATGATTTTCTCCTGCTCCAGGCGTGCAGTAGTGAAAGCCGAGCGTGCTTTACTCTCGTCTTTCGTCATGCGAGCGAGAACGCCCTCTATTAACGACCGGTTTAAGTGAACAGCGTAATCGGTTAGTGGTGTTTCGCCGAATGCGTTCAATGCATTTTTTGCCGCAGTGACGTCGCGCTCGGCCAGCGCACAACTCAGCCAATCATTGGCGATGCTCGGCATGGCGCCGGGATTTGTAGCCCGAATTGAATCGATTGCTTGATGCAAGGGCCGCGTATCGGCTTTCCAATGAAAGTCCACGGAGGCGCGCGCCACTTTGGTATCGACATCGTTCGGCTCGATGGCCAACGCGCGATCCAACACCTCTTTTTCTTCAGCGTAGCGCCGGAGAACTCCATAACTGGTGGCAATCTGTAGCAGCGTGAAAAAGTTGCGCGGGTCGAGCTCGATAGCGTGCTCCAGGTTTCGTGTGGAGTCTTCCCAACGTCCCTGGCGCCTCTGGATGTAACCCTTCAGCGCGAATACCCGGGAATCATTGGGCAAGGTTTGGCGCGAAACTTCCAGTTCAGCCAGAGCGCCGTCGTAATCGAGGTATCCCCAATAAAGATTTTGCGAACGCGCCAGATGCATTTCACCTGCATCCGGACGAAGGCGAAATGCCATTTGGATGGCCGCTTCTGCTGACGCCAGGCGCGCAGGAGTATGGTCGAGGCCAAGGAAGTAAAGCAGGTCATGAGTGTAGGCGAGTTGGCAATACGCTTTGAAAAACGATGGGTCACTCGCGACAGCCTCACTCAGCAGATCGGCCGCTTGAAGCAATTTCGCTCTCGCGGCACTGCTAAAGCTCGTCAGAAGAAGATTTTTTGCGCGAGTGTAGAGATCGAACGCCGCGATGTCGCCCGTCGGAGGACGCTCGATTGCGTTTTTTTCACCTGGCGAAATTTTAGCCTGCAACTGGTCGGCAATCGTCTTTGCGATCTCGCTCTGAATGGCGAACACGTCCGCGAGATCGCGGTCGTAAGTCTGCGCCCAAAGGTTCGTGTCGGTCCGGGCATCGATGAGTTGCGCGTTGACGCGAACGCGATTACCCGCGCGCTGCACGCTGCCTTCAACGACATGCGCCACGCCCAGTTCTTCAGCAACCTTGCGCAAGTTAAGCGCGGCTCCCGTTTTGTACTGCATCACCGACGTGCGGCTAATTACTTTCAGGTCCGCGATCTTCGCCAGATCGGTCAGGATTTCATCCTGCACGCCATCGGCGAAATAGGCGTTCGCTTTTTCCTCGCTCAGGTTCTCAAACGGTAGGACCGCGATGCTTTTTTCCGGCGCGGCTGCGTCAGACGCAACCGGCCTCGTTCCATGGCGCACGAAGACAAGCAGACCTATCACCACGAGTAGCACCGCGATGATCAGAAAGTCGAGCTTGCGTCCCGTGACGCGTGTAATTGATTCTTCTGGCGAGACGTCGCCGGTGCGCTTTAGACCTTCCGGGGTCAGCTCGAAGGCCCACGCCAGCACGAGCGCGACGGGAAAACCGATTACGACGATCAAGACGATGAGCCGAACGCCCCAATTTGGAATGTTGAAGAACGGAAGGACCTGCGTCGCGACCTGAATCAACAGCCAGTTGCCGATGGCGTACGCGACCGCGACTTTGTAGACATTGCGCCGCTTAAGCTCGGCGAAGAAATTGCGCGGGTTCATGGTTTGCGCGAAAGCATCCGTCGTAGGAGGGGAATCGGTCGCCGTCCAAAGCAAAAGCTGCGCTGCTGATCATGGTGGTGACAACACCGATCAAGAATGAGAAACGTCGTGTGCCTCTCAATGCCTCCACGAGGCTGAGCGTAGCAAACACCAGAATCTTGCGGACTACGACGTAATAGTGGTCATTCACAGACAGATGGGATAGGTTACTCAATACTCCGCGCACTCGTCACGGTCATTTTGACCTGTGGCGCACGCCCCAAAAATCTTTTCGGACAAATTCGGACACGAGGACTGCGCAATTCACGCAAAGCACTCGTGAGGGCGTTTTCCCTCTAAGATGCGTCTGCGCGCAGTCTTGCGCACGATTCACGCAACGTCACGAAATGTTCTTTTCGGGTTTGACTCCCGTATGCGCTGCCAAATGTTTTATAGGTGAGATCGGCTCGGCGCGAAGATTATGTCGGACATTCTTCCGACAATTCCGCCGCACCTGCGTGCCAAAGAACTCGCACCCGTCTGCGGTGAGGCGCTGTCCTCACTCAATTCAGCATCCTGTTTCCCTCCGAATCGCTTGATCAGTGAATGGAAACGGCCACTCCAGGTTTCACTTTCGTCGCGAGCCGCACAATATCCCAGTTCGCCAGGCGAACGCACCCGTGGCTGACCCCGCGTCCGATGCTATCCGGCTCTGCAGTCCCGTGGAGTCCGATACCTTTCTTGTTCAAAGCAATCCACATTACGCCCACCGGATTGTTCGGACCCGGCGGGAGCATGTGAAAGTTCTTACTGCGCTCGCCTCGGTTTAGCATTTGTTCGTCGTAACGGAAGTTGGGCATTTTCGCGATCCCCCGAATTTTCCACTCGCCAATCGGTGATTGAGTTTGCGCGGAACCGATTGTCACCGGGTAGCAGGAGATGATTTTATCGCCTTCGAACACGCCGAGCATGTTTGTTTTCGTGTCCACTTTCACGCTCACCGGACCTGGAGGAGCCGGCTGAGGACCGGGTGAAGCTTCCTCCTCCGTTTTTCCGCCGCCAGACGCGGAACTCTGCGGCTCCGGTTCATCCGGCATCTCGTTCGCGGCAGGCTGCGCCGCGACTTCACTGCCAGGTTTGATCTCTTTCACTTTCGCGAGCTCGAACGGTTCCACGTTTGGCACCATTAACTGATCGCCGGCCTTCGCAGTTTTCAACTTGCCGTGATTCAGCTGATCGAGAAAATGCGGTTCGGAGTGAAATTTCTCCGCGATGGCCTCGGCCACCTCGCGGTAAGGGAGCGCCTTCAGCTTCGCTTGTTCCGGGATGCCCGTGGGCAAGGGGCCGACTGTTTGCATGTCCGCATCCGTGACGGTGTAGGGTACGAACACAGGTCCGACGCTGGCGAGATCAATTCCGTTCACATCGGGGGCAGAATCCGATTTTTTAGCGGACTGGGGCGGTTGCTCGCCACGGGATTGTCGGTAAAGCGCGAGCGCCTTGAGTGTAAAATCGCCGTAGTGCCCATCCAATCGTCCGGGCGAAAAGTTCGCTCGATCTAGAAAAACCTGCAAACGCGTGGCCGCTTCGATCGTCTTTGGATTGCGTGCCGAGGGATCGGATTTTTTCTCCGGTGAATGCCGCCGATGACTGGAGTGCGTTTTCGCCTGCACAGGAAGCAAACAACCAATTGTGATTACCGCAAAGAAGACAAGTCCGCGCATGCAGTCACATCGTCGTGACTTCGACCAGCGGCCGTGTATCGACT
>JBDUAZ010000146.1:0-3763 GCA_040004385.1 Chthoniobacterales bacterium
TTCCGCAGGTCGCGACCTGATGGTAAATGTGGACGCGTTCGGTAACGAGTTCCCGCCAGTGCGCGACGCGACTTTGTTCGATCACCAGATAGCGCGGGTCTGTTTCACTCCAGCGCGACAGCACAGTCCCTTCATTCACGTAGGGCGTGTTTGCCGCTTCGATTTTCGCTGACCGATCGGGTGATTGGTTGACGAGAAAAAGCGGTCGTTTGCCGTAAAACAGCAGACTGGCGCCCTCTTCGAGAGGGCCTTCAAAAAACACCTCGCCGGTTTCACCGAGCATCGGTGAAACAAAGCGCGCGGCGTCCGCGAGTGAGAAAAATGGCGTAACTCTGGCAACGCCTTCAATTTCGCTGAGGCCAAGCGGAATCGTTCCGACAAGCAGGACAGTTAACGCGATATAAAGGCGGCCGCGGAGCGCAAGAAAAAGCGCGAGGATACTGAGCAACGCGAGTGAAAAAGCCGACGCGATTAGCATCGGCCGAAATGCGAGCCAGGCGGAACCCGGAATTGATTGCAGGGCGCGCCAGGCCGTTGTCCGCATGCCCGGTTCCCGCCAATCAACGGCCGCGTCACTCACGATGCCTGGCATACCGTACGCAATTGCACCGATCGCCGCTCCGATGATGGCGACAATTAAAATTCCGGCGATCCAAAAGCGACGTGGCATTCGTTCCCATGCGACGGCGGCGAACAAGGCAAGAGCGCCCCACGCGCTCATCGCCGAATAGTCATGCGGATGAACGACGGCGATCAGTGGAAGGAAGACGGCAGCGATCCAGCAGAGAGGCAGCGCGTCGGCGAATTCGATCTCGCGCGGACGAATAATTTTTCGAGCAGCGAACAAGAGCCCCGGCAGAATGAGAAACGACGCCGGAAAGCACCACGCTAATTGCATCGTGAGAAATTCAACGCGCGACAGACGGCCGTCCGCATTCGCTGAGTCTGGCATGATCAGCTCGCGCAGAGCTCCGGGAAAATGGCGCTCGATCCAGACCGACCAGGGCGCAACGATCAGTCCGAAAAGGACCAGATACGGCCAGTAAAGGAGCGAACGGAAACGCAAACGAGCCTCGCGAAAAAAGACCGCAAGCAGCGCGCAAACGGCAACTGGATAGAGCACGCCGGCAGGACCTTTTGTGAGGCAACTCAGCGCGCAGCAAACCCAAAAACCCGAGAACCAAATTCGGCGTAAACGGCGGCGCTGATAACCGGCGACAGCGCACAAGATTGCGCCGGCGACGAACGCGCTGAAAACAGGTTCGGGCATGACGACTCGCCCGAGCAGAAACGCCCCTGACGAACAGAGATGAAGCAGTCCAGCAGCAAAGCCACGACAGTAATCTGCCAGACGTTCGCCGATCAAAAATGTAACGGCGACGGACGCAATCATCGCGACCGCCGCGGGAAGGCGCGCGGCCATTGTATTGACGCCGAATATTTTGAAAGACGCGATCAGCAACCAGTGCAGCAAGGGCGGCTGGTCTGGTCGTGGGAGACCGTTGATGGTCGGCAAAAGCGGCTGGTGGTTTTGCAGCATTTCGCGCGCACTCTCGGCGTGGAGCGCATCGGGGCGGCTATAGAGATCGCCCCACGCAGCGGTGCCGATGTGGAGCACACCGGCAAGTGCGATTAGACACGCGAGCAATGCATGCCGTGTCGGTGGCGGGCTTAGGACTTGCGGCTCGATGAATGTCTCGTCGAGACCAAAGGTGCGCGCGCCAGCGACCATAAGTTTTGCTCCTTCAGTCCGCGCTAAGCCAGTGTCGCTTCAGGCACGCGAAATTTATCCCATTCGTCCGGCAGCCGAAGCAGTTTTGCTGCGGGCATTTCGATGAGCGCGAGCGTTTGGCGGCATTCGGCGATGAGCGCGCCATCATTCGGCCTGACGATTCGAAAAGCGCACCAGAAACGCACGCGCTCAAGCCGATCCAGCCAACCTTCCACATGTAGCCGGTCGCCCAGCTTCGCAGCCCGCCGGTAATCTATTTCTGTTCGAACGACAACCGGATATTTTTGCGTCTCAGCCATCTCCGCAAGCCCCAGTCCAAGCTGTTCAGCGAGGAGCGTTCGCGCAATTTCGATGAAGCGCAGATATGCAATGTTGTGGACAACTGCCGCGCAATCGGTGTCGAAAAACATTACCTGCACTTCCGTCTGAATCCGGGGCGCGTCGTCGGCCATCATCGCGCTCTCATCATTCTGAAACGGCTTCGCAAAGCAACGGAATTGTCCGCTGCAGACATCGCGCTGCAGTTCTCAGGATTGCGATGATGCCGAAATCTGAGCCAGAACAGCGTCTGTTACATCGGCGGCGCTCACGGCCTTCATACAGCGGAAGTCGATCGGACATTCACGCAGAAAACATGGACTACACTCGACTTGACGACGAAGCACTCGGTGGCCATTTCCGAGGGGACCGGTCAGGCGTGGTTCGGTCGAACCGAAGACGGCGACCACCGGCACATCGAGGAGTGCGGCGAGGTGCATCGTGCCGGTGTCGTTCGTGAGGAGAAGGCGGCATTCGCGTATCTCTGAAATCAATTCGGCCAGCGTTGTTTTTCCTATCCGATTCACGCAATGATCACCGAGCACGGCTGCAATTTTTTCTCCGATTTCGACATCGCTCTTCGTCCCGAATAAAATCCATTGCGCCCCCGAATACGCGGAGACGGCGGTAGCGACCTCGGCGAAGCGTTCCGGCAACCAACGCTTCGCCGGACCGTATTCGGCGCCGGGGCACAAGCCGATTTTCAGCGCATTCCCATTCACTGAGGTGTGCGAGGCCGCGGGTTCGAACACGTTGAAGGGTGCGACGTTCGCGCCGAGAATTCGCGCGATCTGAAGATATCGTTTCGATTGGTGCTCGACGGGCCCTCGTTTTGTGGGTTCAGGAATTATCTCATTCAGCAGCCAACGGCGATGGTGACCGGCGAAGCCGACACGCCGCGGAATCCGCGCCAGCCAGATTTCCAAAACAGCGCGCAGGGAATTTGGGAAAACGATCGCGGCATCGAAGATTTGTTGTTTCCAGATCGACCTAACGACTCCAGCCAACGACGTCTGTTTCACCGGCAAGACCTGATCGACTTCTCCAACTAATCGCCAGATATCCGCGACGGTATCTGACGCGACGACGGTAATGTGCGCATCCGGCCGTCCCGCCTTAATTGCGCGAATCGCCGGTATGGTCATCACGCTGTCGCCTAACCAGTTCGGCGCGCGGATGAGAATTCGAAATTGCTTTAGCAAACTCCCCGCCGGTACGTAAACGCCACGCCTGTAATGAGAGAACAGGAAATTTGGGTTCGGAGTTTTCCAACGGTTGTGCACCCAAAACCAATCTTCCGGCGCGCGACGGACCTGTTGTTCAATCGTCGCGTTCACTTTCGCCGTGATCGATTGCACCGTGTCTCCAGCTGAATCGAGACGAGAGCTAAAAACCATCCGCCATCGACCCGGCCCTTCAGTGTAGAGAGCACCCGCAAACACTTCGGCGTCGGTTCGCTTCGCGAGTAATCCGGCCAACGGCGAGGTCGATGCCAGTCTGCTGAAGAACGGCGTTCATAGCCCATGATCCCCTGCGTGCTGGTCGCTTAGGATCCCGATCAGGCCGCCTTCGCGGAGAAGCTGGATCGGTTTCTGAAATCCTTCACGACGATCGAACAATTCCACACCCGCGCGTCCGCGTTTTTCGCGGACATGTCGATCGATGTAATCGTTGCCGAGCTTTTGATAAATCGTCGCGTGCCGGCCGAATGGC
>JBDUAZ010000157.1:0-12685 GCA_040004385.1 Chthoniobacterales bacterium
GATGTGCAGCCGCCCGATCCGCTCGATCTCTGGGATTCGCCGCCGTTCGATCCGGTTTTAAAGAATGGTTACGTCTTCGCGCGTGGCGCGACCGATAACAAAGGCCAGATTTTGGCACACATTCTCGGCATTCAGGAGACGATCGAGCAACATGGCGATCTGCCGGTAAATTTGCATCTCGTTGTGGAAGGCGAGGAAGAAATCGGCAGCGCGAATCTCGGGAATTTTCTATCGCAAAATGCGAAGGCATTGAAATGCGATGTAGCTGTAGTTTCGGATACCGGAATGGTCGCGCGGGGCGTGCCGACGTTGAGCTACGGATTGCGCGGCGTGACGGCCCTGGAAATAAAATTGACTGGCGCGAAAATGGATTTGCACTCGGGCGTGTTTGGCGGCGCTGTGGCAAATCCGGTCACTGCGCTCGCGCGTTTGCTCGCGACATTGCATGACGAAAAGGGCCACGTCGCGATCGCAGGCTTCTATGACAAGGTAAAACCGCTCGAAGATTGGGAGCGAAAAGCCTGGCGCGAACTGCCGATCGACGGCGACGAAGAAATACTGAAGGAGACCGGCGCGCCGTCGCTTTTCGGCGAAGCGGATTACAGCACGCTTGAGCGAATTTGGGGCCGTCCCACAGCTGAGATCAACGGCATCGGTGGCGGTTACCAGGGAATGGGCACCAAAACCGTAATCGCCAGTCATGCGATGGCGAAGTTGACGTTCCGACTCGTTCCGAACCAGCAGGGCGACGAGATTCTCGCGCTCGCCATACGGCATTTGGAAAAACATTTACCGCCCGGCGTCACAATGGAAATTAGGCAGGGCCACAGCGGCCCGTGGTATTTAACCGACCCGCATTCGGCAGTTGGAAAAGCTGCGCAGAAAGCGCTGCGCTCGGCATTTGGCAAAGAGCCGGCCTTGATTCGCGAAGGCGGCAGCATCCCAATTGTCTCGGAGTTCCGCAACATCCTCGGGGTCGAAACTTTGCTGATGGGCCTCGCCCTGCCGGATTGCCGCGCGCATTCGCCTAACGAAAACTTTCCGCTGGAAAATCTCGAAGCCGGAATTCGGTTGAACAAGGCCGTCCTCGAAGAACTCGCTCACTGATGCAGGTTCGCTCGAGAGCTTATTTGCGAATATTGCTGCGCGCAGCTGTTGCAGGGACGCTCGTTATTTCGACCGCGCAAATCGTGCGCGCGGAAGAGTCGTTAGGCACGAAGATCAAAGAAATTTTCAAAGGACCGACGCCCACGCCGTCTCCCCGCAAAAAGAAAAAGAAAAACGCTCCCTCCAGCGAAAAGGAGAAGAAGCCATCGCCAACTCCCACTCCGACCGCGTCGCCGAAACCGAAGTCGAAACAAAAGGCATCTCCGACGCCAAAGCCAACCGAAACTCCTGAGCCGAGCGCGACGCCCGCATCGAAATCAAAGCGTCACAAAAAAGTGTCTCCGACTCCCACGCCGAGCGAGACGCCGTCGACGCCGTCGCCCACCGCGTCACCGACTCCTACCCCGGAGTCAAGTGCGTCTGTCACCCCGACGCCTTCCGCCGTTGCCGCGCCGGATGAAAAGAAGAAAGGCGCACCGGCGACGATCGCTCCTGCGGCGATTGCCGATTACGAGAAATACCCGACGAATGTTCGCAAGATTACCGACCTCGCGCTCGATCTCGCCGGCCGAAATCTGCAATACAAATATGGCTCGGCCGATCCCGCGAACGGCGGGATGGATTGCTCGGGATTTGTTTATTACGTGCTCAAGCAATACGGAGTCGCGGATGTGCCGCGCGATTCGAGTCAGCAATACGTCTGGCTGCGCAAGGCGGGAAAATTCCGCGCCGTCAATTCGCGGCAGGATGACACCTTCGAGTTGAATGAAATGACGCCGGGCGATGTGCTGTTTTGGACCGGCACCTACAGCATCGAGCGCGATCCCCCAATCACGCACGCGATGATTTATCTCGGCCGCGAGAAGGGAACGAACAAACGCATCATGGTCGGCGCGAGCGATGGCCGGAGTTACAATGGCGAGGCGCGATTCGGCGTGAGCGTGTTCGACTTTAAGATGTCGCATCCGCCGCGCGACAAGGACGCAAAATTAACGCCCAGGTTTATCGGCTACGCGCACGTCCCGGGCGTGCACGACGGTTAATTACCCGGCGCGGACACCGCGGGCGAGGAAGGGAGCGCGGGCGTGTCGTGCCAACGTGTGATCAGCGTCGCCGCGATAAAGATTATTAGCAGCACAATCACCACGACTTGTTCGCGCGGGGTTAGAACAAATACAGCGAGGAATCGTTTCACGATGCGTAGCGAAGCGGATCGGCAAGACCAGCGTCACGAAAGCCGGCGAGCCGTATCCGGCAGGAGTCGCATTCGCCGCACGCAGCTCCATCGCTGGTTGGATCGTAGCAACTGTGCGTGAACGAAAAGTCCACGCCTAACGACAAGCCTTTGCGAATGATATCGGCTTTCGACATCGTCAGGAGTGGAGCGTGGATTCGAAACCGATGTCCCTCGATTCCAGCCTTTGTCGCCAATGCTGCGAGGTTCTCGAACGCGTGGAGAAATTCATGCCGGCAGTCTGGGTACCCACTGTAGTCGACGGCGTTCGCGCCGATAAAAATGTCGCGCGCACCGAGCACCTCGGCCCACCCCAGTGCGTAGGAGAGGAAAATTGTATTGCGCGCCGGGACGTACGTAATCGGCACATCGTGTTCGTTCGCCGGACGGTTCTTCGGCACCGCGATATCATCCGTCAGCGCGGAACCTCCGAAAATTCGCAAATCAATTTTGGCGATCTTGTGCTGGCACGCGCCGAGCGCATTCGCGACGCGTTTCGCTGCCCCGATTTCGATGGCATGCCGCTGACCGTAGTCGAAGGAAAGGGCGTAGGGATCAAATCCTTCATTCGCGCAAATTGCGAGCGTTGTTGCCGAATCGAGGCCGCCGCTGACCAGAACGATCGCGCGCTTCACTGCATGCGATTCCGCGCAGGGCGACGCCCCACCCGTGCAGAAGTATCGTCCGGAAACGTCGCGCGGACAGTTAACGCAAGTCCGCCGCGTGCGGAAAATTCTGCCGTGACAGTTGCTTCCCGGGGCCGGCAGGCAGCGACAAAATCGTCCAGGATCCGATTCGTCACCGTTTCGTTAAACCCGCGTTCATTGCGGTAGGAGGCGAGATAGAACTTCAGCGATTTGCTTTCGACGCAGACTTTGTCTGGGACGTATTCAATTGTGATCTGGGCGAAATCCATTTGCCCGGTCACCGGACAGAGTGAGGTGAAATCCGCAGTCTCGAAACGCACCGTGTAGTCGCGGGGCGAAGGATTCGGAAACGTCTCGAGCCGCGCGTCTTTCGGCGACGCGGGCAGTCGCGCCTCACTTCGCCCGAGAAGGGACAGCTTCGATACCTTTGGTGTAGCCACTGTTTACTTCACTCCTAACCTGCTCCTAATCTTGATCGCAACCGATCCAAATTCCCGACGAGCAAGAGCAAGATCATCTGCAGGAGCAAGAGCACGGGATAGAAAATTAATCCGGCTGGTGCAGCATTGGGTCAGCGAGAGCGCGCTCGCGATCGCCGGGTTTGTTATAGTTCCAGTAATCGACTTTCAGATTACGCTTCAATTTCAGATGGCTGCCGTCAGCCGCAGTCCACTCGCGCAGAAGGTGCGGGCCCTGTGAATCCAGCAGGAAGCGATCTGTCCCGGCCGCGTGCTGGACATTTACTTCGATGCTCCGTTCTCCTGGCTTGAAGGAAACTTTCGCGGGCTTGAAGGCGAAGGTGTCTTTCTTCGAATTGATTGCGCTCGCGGCCAGTTGAATTTCGAAATCTCCTGGTTTCGAAAAATCAATCGTCCGGACTAACCACGGAAGCTCATCGTAAAAATAGCCGTTCGGAGGCGGTGCGACGGTTTCCTTGCCATCGGCCATGCCGTCCCAGTAGGTGTGAAATTCATAATCCAAACCGGCAGCGGATCGCCGCGCTTCCTTGAACGTGTTTCCGCAGCTGTCATTACTTGTCAGGCTCCATTTCAGGAGCTGTGCGTTATCCACACGCCAGAAGTTCGAGTGCATCTGCTGATAAACGTAGAGTCCCGTCGGAACGTGCAGGATCTGGTTTAGTTTCAACACCGCGACGGTCTCCGGCCGCTTCAAGTCGTCCGGTTTCACCAACTGCTTCGGATCAAAGGGCTCGCGCACCAGAATGTGCAAAACTTCGCAGGGGCGCGGGATGCCGTAGCGTGACATTTCCGCGGCATAGATGTTGAACTCCGCTTTGCCATCGCCCCAGTAGCTGTTGTTCTGTAATAGACCGTTCGTGAATTGCGCGGCGGCGATTCGTGTGACGAAACATGCGACAATGCCGAGCACGATTTTGCGGTGCATCGGTTGCAGTTTACACGAACGCGCCATTGCGAGAGACAGCTTTTTCTTTAATATCGGCAGCCCATGGATCAAGCCACCGCGACGTCGCCCGTTACGCCCCTCCGCCGCGGCGTCGAACATGCGGACGTGATCGATCTGTTCGGCGTCGATCAGAAGACCGGTGACGTGCTCTTAGTAATGTATGAGACGCGCGGGTGGGACGATTCGGACATCCGATTGCACGAGCTGCAGGAAAAGTTCAACGCCTATGCCTCGTTTCTTCTCGATGGCGAAATGCTCGCTTCACATCCCGAAGTCGCGGGAAAGGCAGCACGGATAGAACTACGTTGTGACCACATGCCCGACGAACGGGCTCTGGGTCTGTTGAATTTGATACATGATCAGCTGCTCCTCCAGGAGATCAGGATGGAAGTCGTCGTTGCGGAGAGCGGCGCCTGCGGGAGCGGGTGCGCCTGCGACAGCTCAGAATAACAAACCAGATAGCGGCCTAATATTTCAGAAACGAGACAACCGGCGTAGACATGAGCTTGTCGCGCCCGCGCAGAAACTCGAGCTCGATCAGAAACTGTGCCTCGAGAAGTTCCCCGCCGACTTTCCTGATGAGCGCGGCGGCAGAAGCCGAAGTGCCTCCCGTCGCGAGCAAATCGTCGACCAGCACAATCCGTTCGCCCGGTTCAATGGCATCGATGTGCATTTCCATCTCCGCCTCTCCGTACTCGAGCGTGTAGGCGGCACGCTCTGTTTTGTAAGGAAGCTTTCCCCGCTTCCGGATCGGAACAAACCCAACGTTTAACTCGTAGGCCACGGCTGAACCGAAGAGAAAACCTCGCGCATCAATACCGACAATTTTGTCGATCTGTTTCCCGCGGCACTGATCGAGAAAAAGATCAATCGAAGCGCGAAAAAGTTTTCCGTCGCTCAGCATCGGCGTGATGTCTTTGAACACAATTCCGGCCTTCGGAAAATCGGCAACGTCGCGGACTGCGGCGCGCAATTTATCGATCGTCGCGGAATTCATCCCGCGAATGCTAATGCTCGAGGCGCGCTCGTCAATCGCAACGAATGGGCCATACCAGCGCATTGTCTCTTGACCGCTAGCGCGTTGCCAACGTAGTCCCGCGCTTTTAAGCTTGCGACTCGATGGATCGCCAACTGCTCGTCGCCTCGACGCTCTGCTACCTCGTCGCGGTCGTCCGTACATTGCTGGCGATGCGATCGCGCATGTTTCGTCCGGGACGGTTCAATTTCTTCGCGATCGCCGCGGGGTTCATTTTCCAGACAGGATTTCTCTCTCTGCGCGGCCATGCATTGCACCGATGTCCGCTGACGAACTTGTTCGAAGTCTTCGTCTTCCTCGCCTGGTCGGTGGCCTTGATTTACATGCTTGTCGGCCCGGCATACCGACTCTCGCTCATGGGTGCGTTCACCGCGCCCTTGGTCTTTGCGATTCAAGCATTCGCGCTCCTCGCACCGATCGACGTGCATCACGCCTCGCGTATGCCAGCGAACACTTGGCTCGAGTTCCATGCGTCGGTCTCCATGATCGCCTACGGTGCGTTCGCGCTCGCCTGCGTCGCCGGGTTAATGTATCTCGTCCAGGAACGGCAACTGAAGACGCACCAGCTGCATTCGGTCTTTTATCATCTGCCGCCGCTGAGTGATTTGTTCGCAGCGATCACGCGTCTGCTTTGGGTTGGGTTTGCGCTTTACACCGCCGGCTTGCTCAGCGGGTTTTTTACCGGTCAGCCGTTGCCCGTTGTTAAAATGGCGTGCGCGTTCGCTGTTTGGGTCTTCTATGGCGCTCTTCTTCATGCGCGGCATCTCGGACGTCTGGCCCCGAAACGCGTCGCCGCATTGTGCATCGTCGCATTCACCGCGGCGGTGTCGGTTCTCTGGGCGATCACTTTCGCTTCACAAACTCCGCAGGCATGATGAACGTTTTCTGCGTCGGCATCAGCCATCACACCGCGAACGTCGAGACGCGCGAACGCTATGCGGCGCGGTCGAACGAAACCGCTCTTCGGACAGAGAGCGGGTGCGCGGAGGCCCTTGTCCTGGCGACATGCAATCGGGTGGAAGTGTACGGCGCTGCCAGCACGCGGATAGCAAACGAGCAGATCGCGCGTTCGTTGCTTCCGCTGGCCGAGGACGACGGGTCGGCATTTTACCGCCACGAAGCAGACGATTGCGTCCGGCATCTTTTTCGGGTCGCGTGCGGTCTCGACTCCATGGTCATCGGCGAAACCGAAATTCTCGGCCAGACAAAAAAGGCTTACGCGAGTGCGCGGGAATCCGGAAATGCCGGACCGTGTTTGCACCGGCTTTTTCAGCGCGCTTTTCGCGTTGCGAAACAAGTACGAACCCGCACCGAAATCACGCGCGGAGCGGTTTCGGTAGGATCGGTCGCGGTCGATCTCGCCGTGAAGATTTTTGGTAATCTGGCTGATCGCAAAGTGCTCGTTCTCGGCGCTGGTGAAACGAGCGAGAGAACAAGCCGGGCTCTTGTCTCGCGAGGTGTAAGGAACCTTCGGGTTAGCAATCGTTCGCTGGAACGCGCCGAGAAACTGGCCACGCTCGTGGGCGGTCGCGCCGTAGCGTTTGAAACATGGCTCCAGCAATGTGCCGAGGTCGATATCCTGATCTCGTCCACGTCAGCGGATGAGCCGCTCCTGACGCCTGAAGCACTTGCGCCGGTGCTGCATGGCCGGCTCGATCGTCCGCTATTTATTATCGATATCGCGGTGCCGCGCGACGTTGCACCGGAGGTGAACGAGATGGACGGAGTTTATCTTTACGACATCGATTCGCTGCAATCGATCGCTGCGCAATCGATCGCGCTGCGGCGGCAACAGATCGCGGCTGCCGAAGAGATCATCGCAGAGCACGTCGCCGATTTCCTCAGCCGGTTTACCCGCGGAAAGGCTGGCTCAGATGATGTCGCGGCTGCTTCGATCGATGGCGCGCCGCTTCATCCGCTATGAGGCGTTCAATCTCAAGCGGGTGGGTTGTTCGATGAGCGATCGATTGATTTTGGGTTCACGCGGAAGTGAACTCGCTCGCGCGCAAACGCGATTAGTCCAGGAGGCCTTGAAAGGCGCATGGCCTGAACTGGAAACCGCTCTCCAAATCATCAGTACGCGTGGTGACGAGAAGGCGTTGGAATTGGCCCAACCCGTTGATCCGCGCGCGGGGCGAAAGGGACTTTTCACGGGTGAAATTGAGCGTGCGCTGAAAGCCGGGAAAATTGATGTCGCGGTGCACAGCGCGAAAGATCTGCCGAGCGAGGAGTCGCAGGAATTGAGCGTACGAGCGGTTTTGCCGCGCGCACGTGTTGAAGACATTCTCGTGACTAAAAAGGGAGGCGGAGTTAACTCATTGGCGGCGGGCGCGACTGTGGCAACCGGCAGCGTTCGACGCCGCTGCCAGATGCAATCGATCGTTCCCGGAGTTAAGGTCGTCGATCTTCGCGGCAATGTTCCGACGCGTTTGCGGAATCTTGCCGCGAATGATTGGGACGCCGTTGTGCTCGCGTGCGCGGGTCTCGAACGTCTCGGGTTCGATTTATCCGGCACAACTTTTGACTTCGAAGGTCGGAATTTTTTTCACGAACTGCTGCCGTGCGACCGTTTTCTGCCCGCAGGCGGTCAGGGAGTCATTGCGCTGCAGGTGCGCAAGGCCGATGCGCGCGCCTGCGAGTTTGTCGATCAAGTGAACCACGCGGAAACGTATTTATGTTTGCGCGCCGAGCGGGAATTTCTCCGATTGTTGCAAGGAGATTGCGATTCACCGGTTGGCGTACAGGCGACGATCGCGGAGGGGGTGATGAGAATCACAGCCCAAGTATTTCAAGTCGGATGTGTTAAACCGCGAAGCGCCTGCGCCGAAGGTCTCGTCGAAGCGGAGGGTGCCGAGCGGCTGGCCGCGCGACTGTTGGAGTTGATCAATGGCGCTTAAACCGGCTGGAAAGTGTTACCTCGTTGGCGCCGGTCCGGGCGATATGGGGCTCGTCACTCTTCGTGCGAAAAAGTGCATCGAGGAGGCCGAGATTCTTCTATACGATTATCTCTGCAATCCGGAACTGCTGAAATGGGTGCGGCCTTCGGCTGAAATCATCTACGTTGGGAAAAAAGCGGGCGCGCATACCCTTAGCCAGGCAGATATCAACGCACTGCTCGTCGAAAAGACCAGCAGCGGGAAGTATGTCGTCCGGCTGAAGGGCGGCGATCCATTTGTGTTCGGGCGTGGCGGAGAAGAAGCACAGGCGCTTGTGAAAGCCGGTATCGCATTCGAGGTGGTGCCCGGCGTCACTTCAGCGATTGCGGGTCCTGCTTATGCGGGCATTCCCATTACGCACCGTGGCAAAAATTCGCACGTCACATTTTTCACGGGACACGAAGATCCGGAGAAAACCGGAAGCTCGATCGATTTCGAGGCGCTCGCCAAACTTGGCGGCACACAGGTAATGCTGATGGGTGTGGAGCGAATCGCAGCGATCACGAAAGAGATGCTCGCTCGCGGAATGCGAGCGGATCTTCCAGTCGCGTTAATCCGCTGGGCGACGATGGGCGCGCAAGAGACGCTTGTTGGCAATCTCGAGAACATCGCAGAGCGCGTGGCGGAGCGGGGATTTAGTGCGCCAGCCGTCGCGGTATTTGGCGATGTCGTTTCGCTTCGCGAAGAACTGAATTGGTTTGAAAATCGGCCGCTCTCCGGCAAGCGAATCGTTGTTACGCGAACGCGCTCGCAAGCGGGCATGCTAAGCGAACAATTGCGCGTTTTGGGGGCTGACGTACTCGAATTGCCGACGATCCGAATCGAACCACCGACAAACTTACGCGCATTTGCCGAACTCGTGCAGGATGCTCATGCCTACGACTGGATTGTTTTCACCAGCCCCAACGGCGTCACCGCGTTTTTCGACCTGTTCTATAAATTATACGATGACGCCCGAGAAATCGGCGGTGTGCGCATCGCCGCCATCGGCCCCGCCACAGCGCAACGCGTAAAGGATTTTCATCTCCGCGTCGATTTGCAGCCGGAGGAATTCATCGCGGAATCGATCGTCCGAGAATTCCAGAAGCAGGGCGGCGTGGAGAACCTCAAAATTTTGCTGGCCCGCGCGGAGAAGGCGCGTGATGTGCTCCCAAAACAACTCTCTGCACTGGGCGCAATTGTCGATGAAGGCTTCGCTTATCGCACCGTCCCTGAAACCCGAGACGACACCGGCGTACGGCGTCGGTTATCAGAGGAAGGTGCGGACATGATCACGTTTACAAGTTCATCGACAGTTGAAAATTTTCTCGCACTGAACATTCCATGGTCGGACGGCATGAAGGTCGCAAGCATCGGGCCGATTACATCCAAGACGGCACGGGACCATAACCTGACCGTCGACGTCGAAGCGCGGCGGCACGACATCCCCGGTCTGGTCGAGGCGGTCCGGAAATTTTACAACAAGTAACCTTCAGGTGAGGAGCGCATGGCCGTGCTTGGCGCACGGAAAGTGTCAACCAGCGCCTCTTCGGGTAGCTCCAGGGTTTCCGGTTCCTGGCGAGTGCGATTCCGCTGATATCGCAGCAAAGCAAAAACGCGGCCTAAGCCGCGCTGCTTGATCAGTTTGAGGGAAACCGGCGAACCGCTAGGAAGGATTAAAACGGAATTTCGTCCGACCGCGCTTGGCATTTGCCTTGGCTTTGCGCCGCGTTTTTTGTGTCGGGGTCTCGAAGGCCCGCAATCGGCGCACTTCCTCGAGGATGCCTTCTGCGTCGAGCTTGTTCTTCAAACGCTTCAAGGCACGATCCACGGGCTCACCTTTGCGAACAATGACTTCTGGCATGGTTTAGTCTCCTGGTTTGGAAAATTGCTGCCCGGATCGACCGGTGCAGGCGAGATTACTCGGGCAGACGCCCAGCGTCAACTCTTGTGAATAACTTTCCTTAGGTGGCTGCCGGGCCGGTCGCGGCAGCCCCCTTTTGGGTGATTTCTCGCCGCAACGACGAAGCGCTGCCCCCCCGTGCTCGTGTCCACCAAAGAACGATCGGTGACGCGATGAAGATCGACGAATAAGTTCCCACGACTACGCCGACGATGATCGCCAGGGAGAAGTCGCGCAAAACAGGCCCGCCGAACAGGAAGAGGCACAGGATTGGGATCAATGTGACGGTGCTCGTGAGGATGGTGCGGCTCAACGTCTGGTTGATGCTCTCATTCATGATGTGCTCGATCGAGCCCCGCTTGCCGCTCGCGAGGCCTTCGCGGATGCGGTCGTAAACGACGATCGTGTCGTTAATCGAATAACCAGCGATCGTAAGGACCGCGCCCACCATCGTAAGCGTTAGCTCGCGTCCAAGGAGCGAGAAGACGCCGACGGTAATGAGCACGTCATGGAGCAGGGCGACGATTGCACCGACCGCGAAGGACAACTCGAAACGAAATGTTACGTAGATCAAAATTCCGAGGATTCCCAGCGCGAGGGCCCAGAGAGAACTCCTCGCCAATTCCCCGCCCACGAGCGCGCCCACTCGTTCCGAGCGCTCTACTTTAAATTCTGCCCGTGGCAGTGCCTGCGTAATCGACTTCTCCATTGCCTCGCTCGTGTTGATCGGGCTGCGAATCGTGATGTAATGCTTGCCGGCTTGCTGCGATTCTTGAATCGGCGCGTCGTCGAGATGGATGGGCTTCAACGTTTCGCGTACCTGGTGGACTGAGACCGGTTGCGTAGTGCTCATCGTGAGCAGATCGCCGCCTTTGAAGTCGACTCCGAAATTGCGATCGCCGCGCACATAAAACGCAGTCGCACCCGCGATGATTAAGGCGAGTGAACAGAGCACCGCGATGAGCCCTTTGCCGAGGAAATCGCGGTTCTGTGAGGAAATCAGGTGCAGCATCGTAAGCTTTTTTACTCGCCCACTATCGACGAACCAGTTCAAAGCGTTCCGGCCGACGATGAGCGCAGTGAAAAGCGAGGCGAGAATTCCGAGCGTGAGTGAAATCGCGAAACCTTTTACCGGTCCGCTTGCCTTCCAAAAAAGGATCGCCGCGGTGATCAGGGTGGTGACGTTCGCGTCAAAGATTGAACTGAACGCCTTCTCATAGGCGGATTGCACGGCGATCTTGAGCGACTTCCCGAGCGCGAGCTCCTCACGCAGCCGTTCGTAGATAAGCACGCTCGCATCGACTGCCATACCGATCGTCAGGATGATGCCGGCGATACCGGGCAAGGTGAGGACGAAGTTAAACATCGTCAGCGCGCCCATTAGCAGGACAATGTTGACGATGAGCGCGAGGTTCGCGATTAGACCGGCGAACCGGTAATAAACGACGACTGCCAGCAGCGTAAGAGCGAGCCCAATCAATCCGGCGATGATGCTGGCGCGAATCGAATCCATGCCGAGCGTCGGCGACACGCTACGTTCCTCTTCAATGCTTACTGGAGTTTGCAGCGGATTCTCCAGCACGCTCGCCAGCCCGCGCGCCTCCTGCTCGCCAAAACGGCCCGTGATCACCGCATCGCCGCCGTAAATCGCGTCGCGAATTGTCGGCGCCGATTGAATCGCGCCATCAAGCACGATTGCGAAGCGGTAGCCTTTGAATTTCTCGGTGATGTTCCCGAATTGTTTTGCGCCTTCGCCGTCAAATTTGAGCTGCACCGTCCAGCCGTCATTGCCGTAATAGGCATTGGATTGGGTCACGCGATCGCCACCGAGATCGGCCTTCTTCTTTACGAGTAATCGCTCTTCGCGCGGCTGTTCTCCCTCGCGCGCGGCCAGTTTATAGGTCTCGATCCGATATTCCGGCGGAATCACTTCCGTGCCACCATCGATCGCCTTGAGCCGCTCGCCGTTATCGGGAAAAACGAGGCGAAACTCGAGCTTCGCCACACGCGAAAGCTGGTCGCGCGCTTCGCGGATTTTTTCCGTACTCAGGCCAGGGATTTGCACGAGGATTCGATCGTTGCCGACCGGACTGATCACCGGTTCGCCGCCTCCGAAATAATCGACGCGCTTTCGAATCACCTCGACTGCCTGGTCGAGCATCGCTTTCGTAATTTGCTTCTCGCCCTGCACGAGCCGGATCAGGAAAGAGGTGCCGCCCTGGATATCGAGACCAAGCGCGATCTTTTTCTGCGGCGGGTAAATCGTGACGAGGCTGAACACGACCAGCATTATCATCAGCACCCCGGCCAGGAGGCGTTTTCGCGGTCCGACATCGGTCGCGAAATACCAGCCGAAAAGAACCAACAGGACGAGGCCGATGAAAAAGGTGAGCGCGGGCGTCATTGAGAAGAGTTGAG
>JBDUAZ010000110.1:0-12607 GCA_040004385.1 Chthoniobacterales bacterium
CCGTAGAGCATCGTACAGGTACTGCGTCCACCCATTTCATGCCAGATGCGATGCACCTCGAGCCATTCGGCCGCGCTCTCTTTTCCGCGGCAGAGTTCGTCACGCACGGCTGGGTCGAAAATTTCTGCGCCGCCGCCGGTGAGTGCGCCGAGCCCGGCGTCGCGCAATATGCTAAGCGTTTCAGGGATTGTTTTTTTGAATATGCGATTCGCGAGATGCCGAATTTCGATCGCCGTAAACGCTTTGATCGTGAGAGTCTGATCGAGAGAGCGCACACGTTCTAGCAACGTGATATACCAGTCGCTCTTAAGGGTCGGATGCAGCCCACCGACCATGTGGACTTCTGTGATTCCGGACGCGAGCGCCTCTTGCACAACCGCGGCGATGTCGTCGATCGATCGCTCGAACGCGTGCGCGTCTCGTTTCTTCGCGGCGAATGCGCAGAACTGGCACGATAGGATGCAGACGTTCGAGTAGTTAATGTAGCGATTCAGAATGTAGGTCGCGTAGTCACCATTCTTCCTTCGGCGGACCTCGCTGGCCATGATTCCGAGCGCGTTAAGATCATCGGAACGATACAACTCCAGCGCGTCCCCCTCCGATATGCGTTCGCCCGATTCGATCTTATCGGCGATTGGCCGAAGTGAGTTTGGGATTAGCGAAAGCTGCATCTGGGATTCAAATTAACGGGCGCCTTACGATGCACAGCCTGCAGGTCGGTTGCAACCAAAGACCGTCGGTTCGCCTGTGGCGGCGTTCGTTTTCCGGCAGGTCCTTAGAATTGTGTAACCTAAATCGTATTCATCACGTCTCATAACCGATGTCTGCATCGATTCGAAGGCCCGAGGAGAACACAGATGTCGATGCGGAAGATGTGCGTCTGATGCATCTCGTCGGTGAGGGCGACGCACATGCATTCGAGCGCTTGATCGAGCGGCACCAGAGCCTCGTCCTCGGCACTGTCGCACGCATGCTTGGCAATAATTCCGACGTTGAGGACATCGCTCAGCAGGTATTCATCCGCGTCTGGCGGAGTGCAAAACGCTACACGCCCCGCGCGAAGTTCACGACCTGGCTGCTCAAGATTACGCGGAATCTTGTTTTCAACGAACTGCGTCGCAGCAAACGCCATCCATTCGTGACCATCCAGGCGGAGTCCGAAGGTGAAGAACGGCCGTTTAAGGACGAGCGCATGTTGGCCCCGGATGCGTCGCTTCTCCATTCGGAACTCGAATCGGCGATTCAGGATGCGATCACGGCGCTTCCGGAGACGCAGCGGCTAGCCGTCGTGTTGCGTCGCTACGAGCAACTGAGCTATGAGCAGATCGCGGATGTTTTGGAGCAATCGGTTCCCGCAGTGAAGAGCCTGCTCTTCCGCGCACGAACGGAACTGCGCGCACGCCTCAACCGGTATTTGGAAGGCTGATCCGTCGGCGGCTTCGATGGAAGAAGTGAGCGCCCGGTCTGTCCGTGGCCTCGTGGCAAGCCCTTGCTGGCTCAGTCGATCGCGCGAACCGCCGCGACGAAATCCTGCAGCCGGCGGTGGTCTTTGCAGCCCGGGCGAGATTCGACACCGCTCGTCACGTCGACTGCGAACGGCCGTACGATCTCCACCGCCTGCGCGACATTTTCCGGGGTCAAGCCACCGGCGAGGATCACCTGCACGCTTGGGTGAGCCGCGACGAAGTCCCCTGCGATTTGCCACGGGAACGCGCGGCCGCTACCGCCGAAAACTCCACCGACCGCCGAGTCGAGGACGATCGCGGGCGTCGCGTATTCCGCCGGGTTCCCCCTCACCCCTTCCCGGGTTACTGGCAATGCTTTTGCAAATCGGATCCCTGCATCGAAGAGCGAGTGGCAAAACGCCGGCGTCTCGCTGCCATGAAGTTGAACGCTCGCGAAAAATGGGAGCGCAGCGATCCGCATGACCTCATCCAGCGAAGGGTCCACCAGGACCGCTACTTTCACGACGTCGGGCGGCAGATCGCCGATCCACTTAGCCGCTGCGTCCAGATCAACGTAGCGCTTGCTTCCGCGGAATAAATTGAAGCCGAGCGCATCCGCTCCATACTCGATAGCCGCGCGGGCGTCGCCCTCATTCGTCAGCCCGCAAATCTTCACCCGCGGATGGCGGGACGGCTCTACTTCGGGAGCAAACACGCAACTCCTCGCATTGAGCGACTGCGACTTTAGGCCGCAGTCGCAAATCCCAGCGCCGGCTTGGTAAAATCCGGCGACGGCATGTCGTTTACCAGCTTTACAATGCCTCGCTGCCAGCGATCGCTGATTTCCTGGAGATACGGATCGTCCTCATCGAGATGCGCCCGCTGCTTCGCAAGAAGCGAATCTTTTTCGTAAGAGAGAATGTCGATCGGCGGACCGACCGCAACATTGCTTTTCATCGTCGCGTCAATCGAGAGAATCCCGACCTTTACGGCGTCGGCCAACCCGGTTTCGTAGGTGAAGCCTCGGTCGAGAATGGGTTTGCCGTATTTCCTCTCGCCGATCTGGAGGAACGGGCAATCCGGCGTCGCGTGAATGCTGTTGCCTTGCGGATAAATCAGATGGACTTCCGGCGCCGCGCCCGCGATTTGCCCTCCCACGATAAGATGAATATTGAAGTCAAAACCGTCGGCTTCGAGCGCCGCTCGATCGCGGCTTTCCACCTCTCGTACCTTTGACCCCACATACCGCACAGTCTCGAAAAACGTCTGGCGATTTGCAAGGTGTTCTCGATCGGGATCGGCGGAGGCGAGTTGCACATCTTCGTCGATCAACGCAATCGTCGCCTGCGTCAGCGAAAGGTTTCCAGAGCTAAGTATGCAAATCACGCGATCGCCGGCACGTTCAAAAATACGCATTTTGCTACACATCGTGATGTTGTCCATGCCGGCGCTCGTTCGCGAATCGGAAAGAAATACGGCGCCGTGCCGCGAGAGCATTCCCAGGCAGTAGGTCATCGGACGTCCCCCTTATCAGGTTCAATAACGCGACCATGAACGCGCCGTATCTGCGTGTGATGCGTGAGTACGTGCACCCGTCCATCGCTCCCGCGAAAGAATGCGCTCAGCAGCCAGCTCATAATGCTGACCAAAATCGCGCCCCAAAAAGCGCTGCCAAAGGAGTCGACATGAAATCCGCTTACCAGATTTGGAACGAAGAGCAGCATCAAACCGTTTACAACCAGGATAAAGAAACCCAGCGATAGAAGAATGAGCGGTGCACTCAGCAAAAGCAGCACAGGGCGAACAAAGGCATTGAGAATGCCGAGCAGCAATGCAGCCAGAACCAGCGCGCCAACGCTGTCATAACGAATGCCGCGAATGAAGGCGGCTGCCACCATCACGGCGACAGTTGTGATCGCCCAGCGGAAAATGAAGTGTCGCATCGCCGCACCGTAGGCGAGGTCGCGGCCTTCGCGCAACCGGTTTGCAAAATCCAGCTTGCAATGGAGAGGGCCCCATCGCTAAATCGATCTTGAAACAGCATCCAGCAAGTCGTGCCTGCGAACGAAAAAATCAGTCCGGGAAAACAAGATGAAGATGTACCGGCAGAGGGGGCTCCGCCGCCGTCGCCGGCGTCCACCGAGCCGGCACAAATCCCCATATCTGACGCTGCACCTCTCCCGTCAGGCAAAGATAGCGAGATGCCTCAGAGCGCCAGCGCGGAGCCGCCCGAGGAAGCTATTCGGCTCCGTGCTTACTTCATCTCGGAGCGGCGAAGGGAGCGTTCCATGCCGGGCGACGCTGCACACGATTGGATCGAAGCGCAGCGCGAGTTACTCGAAGAAGGGCAGGTGTAGCGCGTTAACGCCGAGGCAACAGGAGGGGTGCCGATGCAGCACATTCTTGCGGAACTCGCGACCGCGTTACGCGAACGACTCGAGATCGTGGGCGATGATGAGAGCCGGCGAGATGCCGCTGCGCACATGGACCGTCTGAAAGCGGTGTCGGAAAGAATTGAACATATTGCGATGCGACTTCCGCCCGCAATCGACGCGCAGCTGCGCCACTTTCTGCAGCGACGTAGTTACAGCAAAGCGCTGGAATTCCTCGAGTCGATGTAAAGGCGCTCGCCACGCGAGAGTCACCACATTTACCGCGAATACAACTCGACGATCAACTGCTCATTGACCATCGGCTGCATTTCATCCCGCGTCGGAATGCGAGAAACTTTTCCGCTCATCGCATCGCGATTTGCAACAAGCCAGTCCGGCACCGGCGCGATCTGCGTCAGCTCAAGATTCCGCAGCGCGAGCTGACGCGACTTCGGTTTATCCTTGATCACGACTTCGTCGCCGGCCTTCAAGTTATAGGAAGCGATGTTCACCTTCCGGCCGTTCACCCGCACATGGCCATGTCCGACGAGTTGTCGCGCGCCACTCCGTGTATTTGCCAGGCCGAGGCGAAAGACGACATTGTCGAGTCGCGTCTCCAGAAGCTGGAGGAGCGTCTCGCCCGTCACGCCACGTTTCCGAAGCGCCGTCTGAAAAATCCGGCGGAACTGCTTCTCGAGCAGCCCGTATTGATATCGCAGCTTTTGTTTCTCTCCGAGCGCGACCGCGTAGTCGGACTGCTTGCGACGGGAACCTTTCGGGCCGTGCATGCCCGGCGGATAATTCTTTCGCTCAAGCGCTTTCGCAGGTCCAAAGAGCGGGACGCCATAACGGCGGCTGACTTTTGTTTTCGGTCCGGTGTATCTGCCCATGAAAAGTAGAGTTAGAAGGTGAGAAAACGGTTAGACGCGGCGCTGTTTTGGAGGGCGGCAGCCGTTGTGAGGAACTGGTGTGACATCGCGAATTACCGTCAGATCCAGGCCGATTGCCTGCAGCGCGCGGACAGCGGATTCGCGGCCTGCCCCAGGACCACGAACGAGGACTTCCACTTCCTTCAAACCATGTCCCATTGCCTGACGCGACGCGTCCTGCGCGACCATCTGCGCCGCGTAGGCCGTGCTTTTGCGCGACCCTTTGAACCCAACTTTGCCGGCGCTCGACCAACCAATCACGTTCCCATTCAAATCGGTGATCGTAACGATCGTGTTGTTGAACGTGGAAAGGACGTGCGCGATGCCCGAATGGATGTTTTTGCTCCCCTTTGCCTTGATGATCTTCGGCTTTTCAACGTCGTTCGGATCGAGCGAGAGATTCTCTTTCGGCGGCTCAGCGACTGGCTGCTCTTCTTTCTTCGCCTTCGGTTTCTTCGCAGGTTTCGCAGCCGGCTCGGCAGTGCCGGGCGCTGCTGAAGCTGCCGCCTGCGCGGGTGCCTCACTGAGAGCCGCTTCGGTTTCGGCAGTTACCGCAGCGGTTGGCGTCGCATCTGCGGGCTTGGAATTTTTCCGCTTCGGCTTCTCGCCCGTCTCGGCGGTCGCCGGTTTTTTTTCTTCTGATTCGTCTGCCATTGGATCTACCTAAAATTAAACTTTCCCGGCCTTCGCATCCTTGTTCCGGATGACGCCGACTGTTTTACGTGGCCCCTTGCGGGTGCGCGCATTAGTCGATGTGCGCTGGCCGCGAACCGGCAAACCGCGCCGATGCCGAATGCCCCGGTAACAATTGATCGCCTGAAGCCGCTTCAGGTTGCTTTGCAATTCGCGGCGAAGATCGCCTTCGATGAGCAGCTTGTTGCCGGTGATTGCGTGAATGATGTCGTTGATCTGCTGCGGCGTGAGATCTTTCGCCCGAATATTTGGATCGATGTTTGTTTGCTCCAGCACGCGTTTGGACGTGCTCGGACCGACCCCATAGATGTAGGTCAAGGACGCTTCGATGCGTTTGTCCGACGGAATTTCAACTCCCAATAATCTCGGCATAACTTTAGCCCTGGCGCTGTTTGTGCCGCGGGTTTTTGCAGATCACGCGCACGACATTCTTGCGCTTCACGATCTTGCACGCTTCACAAAGTCTTTTTACTGATGGTCGCACTTTCATAACTCACCGGATTCGTAAAATGGAAAACGCGGAGATCAGCTCCGCGTTCGTCCCTGTTGGCGGCAAGTAATCCGCCCCTTCGACAAATCGTAGGGTGAAACCTCTAGCATAACTTTAACCCCTGGCAAGATCCGAATAAAATGGCGCCTATTTTGCCGGAAATCTGCGCCAAGGCGGGCAGTTGAACAGGAAACATGGCATTGGGCAAAAGAGCGCTAATCCTGTTCTTTATTTCAACTGCGTCTTACCGCGCCAAGTCAGGATTTCCGGCTCGCTCTTCGTGATTAAGACGGTGTGCTCAAAATGCGCCGAAGGCATCCCATCAGCAGTGCAAACCGTCCAGCCGTCATCGAGCAATTTGACCGCAGCCGTGCCCGAATTAATCATGGGCTCGATCGCGAGCGTCATCCCCGCTTTGAGACGCGGTCCGCTGCCACGCCTTCCGTAGTTCGGTATTTGGGGCTCTTCGTGAAGCTTTCGCCCCACCCCGTGGCCCACGAATTCGCGAACGACATTGAAGCCGTCGCGCGAGGCAACTTCTTCGACGACGGCGCAGACATCGCCAAGCCGCACGCCCTCGCCTGCTGTTTCGATCGCGCACCGCAGCGCGCTTTCAGTGGCGCGCAGCAATCGTTCGGTCCGCTCATCGATCATCCCTACGGCTACGGTCGAGGCAGTATCCCCAACCCAGTCGTTTTCGATCACGCCAATATCCAGCTTAACGATATCGCCGTACTGCACGCGTCGCTGGCTGCCGATTCCGTGCACAATCTCGTCGTTCAAGGAGATGCAGATGTTTCCAGGAAAGACGCGGTGTCCGATTCGATAACCGAGAAATGCGCTCCGCACGCCCGCCTCATGCATTAAATCAGCAGCGGCCTGGTCCACCTCTTTGGTGGAAATTCCGGGACGAATCATCTCGCTCACCCGCTCGAGGATTTCGCTGGCGGTGCGACATGCCTGCCGCATTTTTTCGATTTCCTTTCCGCTCTTGATCGGGATCATGTCGTCTGCTCGATCAGTCGGGAAATATCGGCGAACACCTCGTCGCGATCACGATTTCCGTCGATCCGACGGAGCACATCCTTCTTTTCGTAAAACTCGGCGAGCGGCTGCGTTTTTGCGTTGAACTCGGCCAGTCGCTTTTGCAACACGGCCGCATCGTCATCCGTTCGCCGGACGAGCGGACCCTCGCAGTACGGACAGATGGGGCGTTCGGCGAAAGTCGCGCTCGTCACGCTCGTCGTGAATCCGCACGCCTGACATTGGAGACGGCTCGCGATCCGGTCGCCGATGGTTTCCTCCGATACTTCGAGCCAAACCGCCAGGTCGAGTGGCGTGCGATGCTCCGTCAGAATTGTTTGCAACCTTTCTGCCTGCGGAGTTGTTCGCGGAAATCCATCGAAGACAAATCCGTGACTTCCGTGGAGGCGAAGCCAGTCTTCGATCAGTCTAACGATGATTTTGTCGGAAACGAGGCCGCCTTGTTGCGAGATTTCAGCCGCTGCGAGGCCGAGGGGCGTTCCCAGATCTTTTTCGCGGCGCAGGATAGCGCCCGGGGACGTCACTGGAATTCCGAAATGGCGCGTAATCATCTCGGCTTGAGTTCCCTTTCCAGAACCCGGCGCGCCCAGAAGCACGAGTCGCCTTTTCACTTAGCGGCCGTAGAGAAACACCGCGACGCCGCCGATGACGATGATTGCAATTCCAACGTAAAGCCACATCAGGGTCGTCTGCGGCGCGGCCTCACCGCGATTATAAGATGCGCGGTCAAAACGGCCCCGGATCCGGCCTTTGCGCAGGAAACCATCATAATGCCGTTGAATGAGATGAGTCTCGACCTGTCGCATCGTATCGAGCATTACACCTACAATAATCAATAAGCTCGTCCCGCCGAAAAACTGCGCGGTAATTTGTGGAACATGAAGGCCCTGGCTCAGAAGGCTGGGTAAAATTGCGATCATCGTCAGAAAAATCGCGCCGGCAAATGTCAGCCGCGTCATTGTGAAGTCGAGAAAATCGGAGGTCGGTTTTCCCGGCCGGACACCCGGGATGTAGCCGCCGTATTTTTTCAAATCGTCGGCAATTTGCGCTGGCTGAAATTGCGTCGCCACCCAGAAGTAGCTGAAGAAGAAAATCATCGCTGCCAGAAAGACGTAATGCAGCCAGCCATTCGAGAGCATGTCAGAAATCGTCTTCGCAGTCCGGCTGTTCTTAAAGGCGAGTCCCACAATCGTCGTGGGGAAAAGGAGCAGCGCCCATGCGAAGATGATCGGCATCACGCCCGCGTAATTCACTTTCAGCGGCATGTACTGGGTCTGGCCGCCGTACATTTTCCGACCCACAACGCGTTTCGCATATTGCACGGTGATTTTCCTGACGCCTTGCGTTACCGCGATAACCGCCGCGATCACGATGAATAAAAACGCGACCATTAAGACCAGGATCGCGGGGTTTACCTGGCTGGTTCCGGTGGCGGCGGACGGCACAAAAGTCTTCCAGGCTTGCGCGAGCGCCGCCGGAAGGCGCGCCACGATACCTACAGTGATAATCAGCGATATTCCGTTGCCGATCCCGCGCTCCGTAATCTGATCGCCCAGCCACATAAGGAAGAGCGTGCCCGTCGTGAGCGAAAGGACCGTCACGATCCGGAAAGTCATTCCGATATCTTCGACCAGTGGAATTCCCAACCGCGCAATGGTGTCGGTGATTCCCGGCAGCATCGTGTGATACGACTCAGGGTGCTGAAAGGAAACCGCGAGTAAATATCCTTGAAACAGGCAAAGAACAACCGTCGCGTAGCGCGTGTATTGCATGATCTTTTGCCGGCCGCCATCTTCGCGTGCGAGTTTGCCGAGTCGCGGAATTACGGCAGTCAAAAGCTGCAACATGATCGACGCGCTGATATATGGCATGATGCCTAACGAGAAGATCGCGCAGTTCTCGAGCGCGCCCCCGCTGAAGAGGTTAAAGAGCGCCGCTACGCTTCCGCCGGATTTTTCCGTCAGCGAACTGCGGAACCAATCCTGTAGGACGGCTTGATTGACGCCCGGCGTCGTGATCGCTGCGCCGAGTCGCACAATAACGATGACAGCGAGCGTGAACAAGATTCGGCGCCGCAGCTCCGGTATCTTGACTGTGTTTAAAAACGCCGAAACCATCGACTAGGAACTCCTGATCACCGTCGATTTGCTAGCTCTTCCGCGATGCCTTTTTTGATGTTTTCTTCGCGGCCTTTCTCGGCTTCGAAGAGGTCTTTTTCGCGGTGGATTTTTTTGCCACCGGTTGCTTGCTCTCTGTTTCGGCGGGCGTTTCCTTTGGAACGCGATCGCCTTGCGGCGCGCGCGGTTCGCGCATTGTCACCGTTCCGCCGGCCTTCTCGATTTTCTCTTTCGCCGAAGCGCTGATCTTGTCCGCCTCGATCTTCAGACCGTGCTTTAGCTCACCTCCACCGAGGATCTTGAGGCCGAAAACATTTCCGCGAATCAGATTCGAATCGCGAAGCAACTGCTCGTTGACCACGGTGCCCTGCTTGAAAGCATTCAGGTCATCGAGGTTGATGATTGCGTAGTTTTTGTGGAACGCGGCATTGTTGAATCCGCGCTTCGGCAGCCGCCGGATCAGTGGCATTTGTCCACCTTCAAATCCGAGCCGAATGCTGCCGCCGGAGCGGGCCTTCTGGCCTTTGTGTCCTTTGCCGCTGGTCTTGCCGTGGCCGGAGCTCTCCCCGCAGCCGAGTCGTTTTACGCGGTGTTTTGAGCCCGGACGTGGCTGTAAATTGTGAAGGCGAATCATGACTTCTCCCCGTTTCCGTCGCCCCTTGAATTCGCCGACCGAATACCCCGCGTTTTTAGAATCTCATCGTGGCGGCGCAAACCGCGGAGCGCTTCAATCGTCGCTTTCACCACGTTCGCGTGGTTGCTTGAGCCAAGCGACTTTGCGAGCACATCGCGAATGCCAGCGGCCTCAACGACGGCGCGGACACCTCCCCCTGCGATGACGCCGGTGCCTGGCGACGCCGGTCGCAGCAAAACACGACCTCCACCGAACTCGCCGATTGTCTCGTGCGGAATGGTATTACCGCGCAGCGAAACTTTTTCCATCCCTTTGCGCGCAGCTTCCGAAGCTTTACGAATCGCTTCCGCTACTTCGTTTGCCTTGCCGAAACCGACGCCGACCTTCCCGTCGTGATCCCCCGCCACGATGAGCGCGCTGAAGCTGAAACGACGGCCGCCTTTAACAACTTTCGCGCAACGGTTGATGAAAACGACTTTCTCGGTCGTATCGCCCCGCGCCGCCGAGCTCTTATCTGTGTGGCGTTCCTGCCGTCTGCCGCCGCCGCCGTGTGGTTGTGCCATGATTCTCCTAAAACTTGAGTCCGCCCTCGCGCGCTGCGTCAGCCAGAGCTTTCACTTTTCCGTGATATAAAAAGCCGCCGCGATCGAAGATCACCTTGTCGACCTTCTTCGTCAGCAACCGCTCCGCAATCGCTTTACCGACTTTTTCTGCCGACGCGCGATTCGCGCCTGCTTTCGATTTGCCGACCAGGCCATCCTCGGTCGTCGCAGCCGCCGCCAGTGTCCGGCCGGTGGCGTCATCGATGACCTGCGCGTAGACATGTTTGCCCGAGAAATGCACGGCTAGCCGGGGGCGCTCCGCGGTCCCACTGACGCGTTTTCTGATCCGCGTGTGAATGCGGTGCCGGATTCCTTTACGATCGGTTGTCGCCATAACTACTGAACGGTCTTGCCTTCCTTGCGACGCACAATCTCGCCTGCGTAACGAACGCCTTTGCCCTTGTATGGCTCAGGCGGATAGAAACGACGGATATCCGCGGCGACCTGCCCGACGACCTTTTTATCGATGCCCGCAATCGAAATTTTCGTATTCTCCGCGACGGTAATTTTGATGTCCTTCGGAATCGGGAAAAGAATCGGATGAGAAAAGCCGAGGCTGAGATTGAGATTCGAGCCCTGGACGGCCGCCTTGAATCCGACGCCCTCGATGATCAAATCTTTCGAGAAACCTGCGCTCACGCCTTCTACCATGTTATGGACGAGGCTTCGCGACAGACCGTGGAGCGCCTTCACGCTGCGCGTCTCGGCGTCGCGCACGATCGATACCTTGTTGTCCGTAACGCTGCCTTTGATGTTGCGCGGCAAATTCCAGCTCAGCTTGCCTTTCGGCCCTTCGACCGCGACCGCGCCATCGGAGCCGATGTTGACCTTCACCTTGTCCGGGATTTCGACGACTTTGTTACCGATACGTGACATAACAGCGAATCCTGCTTACCAAACGTAAGCGAGCAGTTCCCCTCCCACGTTTTGTTTTTTCGCTTCTCGGCCGGACAGCACGCCCCGCGGCGTGGAGAGAATTGCGATGCCCATGCCGCCGAGCACACGCGGAATTTCTTTCGCTCCGACGTAACGCCGTAACCCCGGGCGGCTCACGCGCTTCAATCCCGTGATCGCGCTGGTGCGGTTTGCCATCTTGTTCGTGATCTTGATCCGCGGATGCGCGGCTTCGGTGTCGACGGCATAATCGGTGATGTAGCCTTCGTCTTTCAAAATCCGAATGACTTCGGCCTTGATCTTCGAATAAGGCACAAACATCTCGGACTTCTGAGCGGCGGCGGCATTTCGCACCCGCGCAAGAAGGTCGGCAATAGGATCTGTAACTGTGCTCATTTAAATCAGGCGGCTGGCGCGGTTGCAACCGGCTTCTTAGCCCGGTCGCTGAATGGCATTCCCATTTCGCTCAGTAGCGATTTGGCTTCCTCATTCGTCCGCGCGGTGGTGCAGATGGTAACATCAAAACCGATGTTGCGCTTGATTTTATCGAGCTCGACCTCGGGAAAGATTGACTGGTCGGAGACACCGAGCGTGTAGTTTCCGTGACCGTCGAAAGACTTCGGCGAAACCCCGCGAAAATCGCGGATCCGCGGCAGGGCGGTTTTGATTAGACGCTCCAGAAATTCGTACATGTGCGCGCCGCGCAACGTGACCTTCGCGCCGATCGCCTGCTCCGCTCGTAGCTTGAAATTCGCGATGCTTTTCTTCGCGCGGGTCTCGGCCGGTTTTTGCCCGGAGATTAACCCGAGCTCAGCCTTCGCGTCTTCCAGCGCCTGCTTCACATCAGATTGCGAACCGACTGACGTGTTGATCACCACTTTTTCCACTTTCGGAATCTGATGGAGGTTCGTGTAGCCGTGCGCCTCTTTCAGCGCAGGGATCACGCGGCTCTTGTAGTCGTCGTAAAATTCGTTCTTCATCGCTTAAGACTCATTTTCAGGAGCTTTCTCCTTACCCGCTTTCGTCTTGGAACTCTTTACCTTTGTCGCTTTTTCGGTCGCTGGTTTCTTCTTCGCAGTCTTTGCCTTGCCGTTGCGTTCGTTGCGCTCCACGACTTTCACATTCGAAATGTGAATCGGTCCCTCGCGCTCGGCGATTTTTCCCTGTGGGTTGTCCTGCGATTTCTTCAAGTGGCGCTTGATCATGCGCACGCCTTCGACCAGCACGCGCTGCTTCCGCGCCATCACTCCGAGGACCTTGCCTGTGGACCCCTTAAAGTTCCCGGAAATCACCTCGACCTGGTCGCCTTTATGGACGTGCAGCTTAATCCGATTCATAAAACTTCGGGCGCAAGCGAGACGATTTTCATGAAATTGCGCTCACGCAA
>JBDUAZ010000005.1:0-3683 GCA_040004385.1 Chthoniobacterales bacterium
CCGGAAACGATCACCACCTGCTCGGGGTGTTCCGTCCCTTTTACATCGCCAATCACGTTGTAACTCACCGCATCGGGGAGTTTTCGAGGCGTGAGGAGCATATGCATGCGCACGGTTCCTTGCGCGGTTAGCGTGGAGATGAGATCAGCGTCTTCCGCTGTCACTGCGGCTGCGGGAATCTGAGGCGCATCGGCGGCGTAGTTTGTCAGGCCGGTATGGGGAAGACGAAACGATGCGCCGCCGGCGGATCGCACCAACGCAGCGATCGCGCCCGCCCGCGCCGCCGCGCTGGGGCCGTCGGCGCGATAAACGACTGCCTGGCCATATGCGTCGCCGGCGCGTCCCTGCACCGCCATGCGCTGATCGAACGCGTGATCGAAGAGCACGATTTTGCCCGCGACTTTCTCGCGCGGGAGCGCCCGTAATTCATCAAAGTTGTGAACCGAAAGCACTTCGGCGGTAATCCCTTCCCCTGGCGTCGCGACGCTTCCACCGAGCGCGGTCAGCACAACTTTTTGTGTCGTGCTCTCCGCCTGGCCCGGGAATTCGACAAGCGCCGCGGTTTCGTCGCCGCGCACCCAGTGCGGCACCATCACTTTTTCGAGCTGCACATCGAGCCCAATCGATTTTAACTCAGCCGCGACGTATTCCACCGCCTTCTGCGCCTGCACGGAACCGCTCAATCGCGCTCCGATATTGTTGCTCAAATGCGCGACCTGACGGTAGGCGTAATCGCTCGCAAGCGCCGCCTGCTGAATTTGTTTTAACGCCGTCAGTGTCTGCGCTGAATACAGTTGAGGCGTGGCGGTCGGCGTTGGAGTGGGCGTTGATGTCGGTTCTTGCGCAAAGCAGGGGGACGCGCAGGTGAGAACAACGAAGACGAGATTTCGCAAGAATCGGTAATGCATTCGTTAGGCCTTAGCGCAGCGCTTGTTCGAGGTCTGATGGGTCGTCGAGCAAAATCCATTGCACAACCGAAAGGGGCAAGCTGCCGTTCTTGATAAGGTCATCGTGAAACTGTCCGAGGCGGAAGCTCTCTCCCATCTTCTCGCGATATTTTCCGAGCAGGTTCATGATCTGCCACTTGCCCGTGATGTACCAAATTTTCTGTGTCGGACTCGATGCTGCGCCTGCTGCTTCGCCTTCTGCGGCTTCACGATCCAAACCGCCGCCTTCCATGAAATACCGCACCGCTTGCTCGAACGTCCACTTGCCCGTCTGCAGGTTTACATCGACGCCGATGCGCGCGGCGCGATAACGCGACAACCGTAGAATTTGTCCCTGCGCGGCAGAGTTTTCCGGATAAAGGCCGGTGCGCATGAGCATCTCTTCGCCGTAGAGCGCCCAGCCTTCGACGAATACGCCGTTTTCATTCTGCCGGCGGATTTCGTCAGGCACATGATTCGCGATCGAGAGTTGCAGGAAATGTCCCGGGATGCCCTCATGACCAAGGATCGGGCGCGGATCTTCGATAGCGGCGCGGATGTAAAAGTTCTTCGACTGCGGGTCGTAGGTCGGAATGAAGTAGAAGCCAGTCGGATCCTTGTCGTAGAGACCGGGCGGATTCATGAAACCGCCGGGGCTCGTTGGTTTGAATGCCTCCGGCAATTGCCGAATCTCGAACCGGCCAAGGTAGTCCGGAAATGTGATGAGCCGACGCTGTTTCAGGAAGTCGATCATTTCCTGTTCGCGGCTTTCATACGCTTTCAGAAAGGACTGCTGATCCGGCGGGATGTTCTTCGCGCGCGACGGATCGGGATCGGCGAGCTTCGGATCGGGCAGTAATGATTCGAGGGCGCGATAACGCGCCAGCTCCACGCGGCCGAGCATTTCCACCTGCGTCGAATCCAATGGCAGGAGCAGCACGTGCTTCAGATAATAGTTGTAGTTCGCCACGCCCATCGGCGCGAAATCGACCATCTGCGGCAGGCGTTTCTCCAGCCGATCAGCAAAGCCATGGATTGCAGTGAGCGCTGCGTCGCGCGCCTTCACAAGTTCGTCGCGCTCGTTAGGCGCGAGGTCGCGCGCAAGGCTCATCATGCTGTCGTTGAAGAGCGGATCCATGTTCCGCGCTGAAGCGATCGCGAGCTGTGCATACAGCTTCACCGGCTTCTGCAGATTGCGTTCGCCTTGCGCGAGCATCGCCGGCATTGCTTTCAGCCGAGCAGTCGCAGAAATAGCGCGCTTCGCCGGCGTGTCGTATTCCTTCTTCAGGAGCGAGAAAATGCCGGTACTACATTCGCCGATATATGTCTGCGGATTATTTTTCTCAAACTGCAGGACACGGTCTGCAAACTCGACGCCTTCGAGCTGCGAGCGAAAGAGAACCCAATCGATCCGATCGTCTTTTGCCCAGCTCTCGGTCGTCATCGCGCGAATTTGCGCCAGCAGCTCACGAACATGGTTCGCGCGAGAGGCAATCGCGTTCGCTCCGTAATCGGTCAGTCGATTGTCCCACGTGTGCAGCCCCATTTCGCTGCTGCCGACCGGGTAATTTTCGTTGCGCCAATTGTAATAGTCTTGCGCGATGCGCCGGAGTGCGTCCGGCGTCTGCGGGGTTTGTGACGCGGCAAAGGCAAAAGAGCCGATCAGGGTTTGACAAAAAATTAAACAGCAAAGGAATGATCTCAGTTTCATGATGAATACGAGTGCGGTCGGCGTGCGATATCTCAGCAAATGCGCGGGAGCTGTTCTCCGGAGAGCATGTCCACAACCCGCCTGCCGCCGACACGGGTGTTCATCGTCACGAAACCCGGATGATCGACGATGACATCGCCAATCACGGCCGCTTCCGCTCCCAAAGGATGCCCTCGCATTGCGGCGAGAACTTTCCCGGCTTCCGCTGAGGCGACGATTGCAAGTAGTTTACCTTCGTTCGCGACGTAAAGCGGATCGAGACCCAGGATTTCGCAGGCGCCCTTCACTTCTTCGCCTATCGGAATAGCCGCTTCGTTAAGCAGCATTCCCACCCTGGCGGTCTGGGCAATCTCGGTAAGCGCGCTCGTGATCCCCCCACGCGTCGGGTCGCGTAGAACATGAATATCTTTGCTCGCGGCCAGGATCGCCTCGACCAGGCCGTTCAATGGCGCTGTGTCACTCGCGATCTCACTCTCGAACTCAAGTCCCTCGCGCACACTCATGATCGCGATTCCATGCACAGCCATCGCGCCGCTCATGATGATCTTGTCGCCGACCTGCGCACGAGTCGGGCCGATGTTAATGCCTTCCGGAATAACGCCGATGCCTGAAGTGTTGATGAAAATTTTGTCGGCCTTCCCGCGATCCACGACTTTTGTGTCGCCGGTCACGAGCATCACCCCCGCAGCATTCGCGGCTTCGCGCATCGATTGCACAACCCGCCAGAACTCCTCCATCGGTGTGCCTTCTTCAAGAATGAAGCCGACGGAAAGATAAAGCGGACGCGCACCGCACATGGCAAGATCGTTGACCGTCCCGTGGACCGCGAGTTTCCCGATATCGCCCCCCGGAAAAAAGATCGGATTTACCACATACGAGTCAGTGCTGAACGCGACGCGCTGACCACCAATCGAAAAAATCGCACCATCGTGCAAGGGCTCTAGCAATTCATTCCGGAATTGCGGCAGCACCATCTTCTCCATGAGCTGATGGCTCAGTTTCCCGCCACTGCCATGCGCGAGGACGATCTCGCTGTAGTTAGTGAT
>JBDUAZ010000095.1:0-3637 GCA_040004385.1 Chthoniobacterales bacterium
TGTGGATCATCGCGCGCTCCGTCGAGGTTAGAGAACCTTCGCGTTCGCCTTGCACGGCAATCTGTTTCAGTTCTTCGCGTGCGGCAAAAAGGCGCGCGTTTTCCACAGCTCGTGCCGGAAGGAATCGTTTTCCGAATCGCTCGCCGATTTCGAGCAGCGGCCAGAGAGCGATGGAAGCACCTTCGAGCACGCCACCGAGTGCGGCGAGCGCGCGGAATGGGAAGCGACGAAAGAGCGTTTTTGGAAAGACGGCCAGGAGAAAGAGGTAAATTGGAAGTGCGATGAGCGTCGCGACAAAAAATCCGGCCGTGCCGAATTTGCTGACGAAGAAACGCGCGACGAGCAAGAGCGCGAAGATATCGGCCATGTTTGTAATGAGCAGCACCGTAATGAGCAAGCGCTCCGGTCGCTTCAAGAGACGGTTGAGCCGCAGCGCCGCGGGTTTTCTCTGATTCACCTGATGCCGAAGGCGAATCGGATCGACGGATAGCAAACCTGCTTCGATGCCGGCGAACAAGAACGACACCATCCAGCACGCCACGATCAGGAACCAGATCATCATCGTTCCGCTACGCGGTTTTCGGCGGGCTCAGTCTCTTCCGTCAAACAAGTCGTTTTTTCGAGCAGGATCTCCTCAATCCTTTTGCGGCCGGTGCGGCGGACCGTCGCGACGAGCCGCGGCAGCTCGAGCCGCGTACCGGAAGCGGGCAGGTAACCGAGTCGGTTGAATAAAAAGCCGCCGATGGTGTCGATTCCTTCCGCCTCAATTTCGAAGCCGAGATGTTCGCTCAAGTCATCGAGTCGCGCATTTCCGCTGACGAGCAGATGCCCGTCACCAAGTGGCTCAATGTAGAGGCTGGCGTCGCCGAGTGGCGCGGCATCGCTCATGATTTCTTCCACGATGTCGGAGAGCGTAATAATTCCCTCGGTCCCACCGAATTCGTCCACGACAATCGCGAGGCCCTGCGGATGAGCGAGAAAACTGCGCAGCAAATCGATCGCTTTCATCGTTTCGGCAACGAAGGACGGCGCGATCAACGCCTCGTCGGTGTAAAGGCTGTCCGGCTGCAGAAGAAAGCGTTTTACATCGATTACGCCGACGATCTGGTCGGGTGTGTCCGCGTAGACCGGGACGCGACGGAATCGCTTTTCCTTCAAACGTACGATTGCTTCAGCATTGGTCAGGTCATCCGGCAAAGCGAAAGTGTCGACGCGCGGTGTCATGCAATCCTTCGCGGTCTTATCGCCCAGTTTGATGATCTCCTGGATCATCTCACCCTCGACTTCATGGAGCGTGCCCTGCTCCTCTCCCATCTCGACGAGCGTCTCGAGTTCTTCATCACTCATCCGGGTACGGATTTGAAGATTTGATGGCGTGATCTGGTCGACGACCACAGTGCTGACTCGCTCCAGCGCACGCCCAACGCGATCGAGGATCGGCATTGAAGTTTTCAGTGTGAAGACGCCAAGCGCCGAAAGCCGGTAGGGCGCGGAGAGCGCGAGTAGTTTTGGCACGAGATCGCAGAGCAAAACCACGATCGCCAATATGGCAACAGCGGCCAGCCATTGTGGAATGCGGGTAGAGGCCGGGCCATTCCAGATCAGAAAGAGGCACAAGACTACGAGGGGCACTTTCATAAGCGCGTCACCGAGCAAAAGGACGTTAAGAACGCGACGCGGGGTCTCGCGAAACGCGTGAATGAATTCGGAAAGCGATGGATGCTTTTCCTCCAAGCGCCGCAATTGGTGGGGTTTCAGTGAGAAAAGTGCCGTCTCAAGACCCGAGAAAAGCGCCGACCCGACCACCAGGATTGCGATGAAAAACAGGAGGAGGATGAGGGCCGCAGGCGTCATTTCGCGCTGCGGGAGCGGTCGCCCTCCGAAGATAAAAAGCGTGCTGGTTTGCCCATCGCAGGCGTGGTCAAGTTAAGCTGGCAATGAGCAAAGGCGAGAAAATTTCGCGTTTCGTCGCCGAGCTGGAAGGCACACGCCCGGGCGGAGCGACTGACGAGATAGAGCAGCACCCCTGTTATCGCGGGTTCTTCCGCTGCTGGAACGAACAACGTTACTACGAAGCGCACGACGTGCTCGAGCATTTGTGGCTGCGCACCACGTCGCAGGATGCGCGTTATTTCAAGGGCCTCATCCAGGCGGCCGGGGCATTCGTGCATTTGCAGAAACAGTTCGAACATCCGACGCACCCAAAACACGGACGGAGGCTGGCCCCGGCTGTCCGATTGTTTCGGCTCGCAATAGAGAATTTGTGCGCATTCGGACCGGCGCGGTATCACCTGGATCTGGTCGGGTTCCGTCAACTGCTGAAGGACCACGCGCAGCAAATCGTGGAATCGGACTATCGAACGAATCCGTGGTCGCCCGACACCGCTCCACGTCTAACGTTGCACGGCCACGACTCGTTAGGTCAGGAGTAATTTCGAGCCTGCGATCACAAGCACAGTCGCGAGCAGGAGCGAGATTGTTCGCACAGGAAAATGACGGCTGCCCAGTTGTGAGCCGATAGCGCCGCCCACAATCGCGGCAATCGCGAGCGGCCAGGCGACTGTTGGAATAGCCTGGCCACTCATCGCGAAACCCGCCAGTCCTGCGATTGAATTAACCAGAATAAATACCGCAGAGACCGCCGCCGCCTCGCGCGTACGTGCCCACCGACGCAAAAGCAGCAGCGGCGTGAGGAAGATGCCTCCGCCGGTTCCAGTGAAGCCGGAGAGCAACCCGAGGCCGGCGCCGATTGCAGCCGCGGTCGGCGCGCGCGGTGGCGTGGTTTCGACGGGGTCACCGTAGCGAAAGAAAAGACGTGCGGCAGAGAACAGGAGCACGGCCCCGATTAACGGCTTCAAAATGGCTGGCGCTACGTGGATTGAACCAGCGATGTATGCCGCGGGCACGGAAAGCAGCGCAAACGGCCAGAATAATTTCCACGAGAAGTGTCCGGCGCGCCAAAATTGAACCGACCCAATGCACGCCACGAGAATATTCAGAATGAGCGCGGTTGGCCGAATAAATTGGGCCGCAAGCCCGAAGAGCGTCATCACGGCGATGTAGCCCGAAGCGCCCGCGTGTCCGACGCTCGAGTACAATAATGCGATGAGGACGATGCCGCCGAGAAGGAGCGCGAGTTCGGCGTGACCAAGACTCATTCAGGTTATCTCCGGATCGACGACTTTAGGTTTTTGGCGCGTGCGATATCATTAGTGAATGACCCCGGCTCCGATTGAACGAATTGCCCCCGCGCATACGAATCGCCTCGCGCGCGAGAGGTCGCCTTACCTCCTGCAGCATGCGGATAATCCGGTCGATTGGTATCCATGGGGCGAAGAAGCGTTCTCCAAAGCGCGACGCGAAAACAAGCCCATCTTTCTCTCGATTGGTTATTCGACCTGTCACTGGTGTCACGTGATGGCCCACGAATCGTTCGAGAATCGGGAGGTCGCAACTGTGATGAATCGCGAATTTGTGAACATCAAAGTAGATCGCGAGGAACGCCCGGACGTGGATCGCGTTTACATGACATTTGTGCAGGCGACAACCGGCGGCGGCGGGTGGCCGATGAGTGTCTGGTTGACGCCTGAACTCAAACCGTTCGTCGGCGGAACGTATTTCCCGCCGGAGGACCGCT
>JBDUAZ010000133.1:0-3622 GCA_040004385.1 Chthoniobacterales bacterium
CGTGATGTCCCCCAGACTTCGTGGCCCGCGGCACCCAGACGCTCGGCGATTGCCAGCCCGATTCCAGAACTCACGCCCGTTATGAAGATCTTTTTCATCGCCAATTCACTTTCTCCTCTGCCGGTCGGAAAGATTAGGCAGGATTTCGCCGATGGACAGGACTACAAGAGTCGAATCCTGATTATCGTCTCCAATTTTCCAGTTACATACCTGCCGATCATAGTGAGTATAAGCGCGCTCGCCGTGTTGCTTTTGCGGGTGTTGTCGAGACGCCGCGCGAATCGACGGCAGGCGCTGTTCGTCCGCGGGACGCTGATGACGGCCCCGCAGGGCGATGGACGTCGAATTATTATTTCGATGTCCACATTGCCGAGCCGGATCGCAAATATCGAGCCTACGTTACAGTGCTTGTTAGGCCAGACGAGGCCGCCCGATGAGATAGTGATCGCCATTCCAGCCTTTTCGATTCGGCAGCAGGCCGCCTACTCGATTCCGCCATTCTTAAAGGAATTATCCGCGGTGCGAATTTTGCATGCCGAACGCGATTGGGGACCAGCGACCAAGTTTATTGCGGCCATTCAGGAAGAAAACGCTGCGGGTCGCTCAGATACGTTAATCATTGTGGTCGACGATGATCGAATTTATCCACGGGATGCGATTGAAACTTATCTGCATTACAACGCGCAATTGCCTGACGCGGCGCTCTGTTTTCGTGGCGCCGCAATGCCTCGGAGTTTTGACTGGCGTGACGCGAGGATGACCCATGGCGACAGGATTCGGCAGCCCGAACCGGTGGCGGTGATTACCGGATGCGGGAGCTATCTCGTGAAACCGCGATTTTTTGACGATTCACTTTGGAATTACTCTGACGCACCGCGAGCTGCATTTTACATGGATGACATCTGGATCAGTGGATGTCTGGACCGCCGCGGCGTGGAGAAATATGTCGTACCCACGTCGGCGCGAATGCGCAGTGTCGCACGGCAGTCTCGCACGATGACGTTGCACGATGTGCCGGATGGCCGCCAGGCGAGTAACAACGAAGTCATCGCATTTTTCAAGCGAGACTGGAAGGTGTTCGCGCCGCGGTAGCCTGGGTCCTCACAAAGCAGGATGCGGTGGTTCGGACGCGCGGTGATACTGCCACGCCGCGAAGAAGACAAGGAGGAATACCGCGGCGCTGATTAGTTGGCCCGCCGCTCCGTTAATGGTGGCACGACACAAGCCTGCGGGAATCGCTGCGCCGAGAGCCGCAAAAAAGGGTCGCCCAGTGCGGGCCCAGGGATTCCGCCAACCGAACACATAGCGTAGCGCGCGGTAGCGGAGAAAACCGAGCACGACGTATGGCAGGAGAATTCCGAGGGCGGCGCCGATCACGCCGAAACGCGAGATCAGCCAGACGTTAGCGCCAAATGCGATCACGCACGTAATCGACGAATTCAGCAGATTAAGCCGCGGCCGCTGCACCATGATCACGGTTTCGGCGAGAGCGACTAGCGCATTCGTCGCACAGGCGATGGCGACGATGCCCAGCCAGGGCGCGCCCTGCTGGAATGCCGGCCCATACAACGCGAGGATCAATGAGCCAGCGAGGATCATTACGGCGACGAGCGGTAACAAGATCCAGAGCATCCATTGCGTGACGCGCGAGAAAGCAGCCGCGGCTCGCTCCTGCTCCCCATGCACGGTCATTCCAGCGACTACCGGACCGAAAATTGGGTTGAAGGCTTGGTTCACCTTCCGTAAACCAATCGCGATCTCGACCACAGTTCCGTAAATGCCGACGACCGGCAACGTCACACCGGGCGCGCGGTCGATGAAACATGCCAGCATGATTACGTCGACGCGAGAGATGGCTGAATTAAACAAATCGTAAGCGCTAATGGGCGCCGCGTACGCGAACAATCGTCGCGCCTCACGGCGATGCGAAATTACTGCATGACTCCGAGGCGCAGAGCGAAATAAAGAAGCCGCCAGAATCAGCGCCACGATCCCTGACGCGAGACTTCCGATGATCACCGCATATTCGGGGGCAAACGTTTTGAATCCCAAACCGAGCGCAACGAGAAACGCCATTGTTGTTACGATCCAATCGGTCATGCCGCGCGAGTAAATGTCGTGCCGCATGATTTTCATCCCGCGTGATACGGCGGTGCTAATGCGATACAGGACAACTCCCGGCAGCGCGCATAGCATCACCGAGAACGCAGCGACCATCTGCGGATGCAGCCCGAGCCGCGCGCCGAAGAGACGGATCGCAGCAATTGAGAGCGCGGCGACAACCGATGATTGGAGTACTGCCAGGAAAACTGCAACGCGGAACAAGACGCGACTGCGAGCGCGGTGACCGGCGGCTTCCGATCGCGCGATGAATGTGGTGACTGTGGTATCGAGGGCGAAGACGCCGATTTTGCTGATCAGATCCATCATCGCCCACGCGGTTAAGTATGTGCCGAGCACTGCCGGCCCGAGCATCCGCGCGACCAGAAAAGTAAAAATCCCGCGAAAATTCGACGCCAGGACTGCGATGATATTGAAGAACGCTCCGCGCTTCAGCTCGGCGACGGTATCATTTACCGGTGGTCGCAAATTCAGTTCGGGCGAGATAGCTGGCAGCGTTTTCTCCATCGGGCTTCTCGATTTTTGTTAACGTGGGTTTCTTCCCAGTCGCGGATGGCTCGACACGATCCGCCCGTCCGCCATCTCGTGAATCCAATCGCACGCCTCCGCGATCACCGGGTTATGCGTGACGAGAAGCAATGCTTTCCCGCCTTGCTGCACAATGTCTTGCAGAAGCGCAAACGCGCGCTCTGAATTCGCCGCGTCCAGATTTCCGGTCGGTTCGTCGGCGAGGATCACACGCGGATCATTCGCGAGCGCGCGCGCGATGGCGACGCGTTGCTGTTCGCCGCCAGAGAGGTGTCGGCTTTCCCGGTTGACCTTGCTACCAAGGCCTACTGCATCGAGCAAGTGGCCCGAGCGATCTCGCATTTCGCGTTCAGTCAAACGCCCCAGGCGGCGCATCGGAATCATGACGTTTTGCTGCGCTGTGAAATCTTCGAGAAGAAAGTGAAATTGAAAAATGAAACCGAGAAGTTCATTTCGTTTTTGTGAAAGATGTTCGTCCGGGATGTCTGCCACGAGATGTCCGTCGATCGTGAGCGTGCCCGCGTCGGGAAGATCGAGCAGGCCTAGAATATAAAGCAGCGTGCTTTTGCCGCAGCCGGACGCACCGACGACCGCATGCACACTTCCCGGTTCCAAATCGAGGGAAACGCCGCGTAACGCATGAACGCGTGATTCGTCCTCACCGAGATATCGCTCGATGTCGCGGCAGCTTAACCAGACCTCAGCGCTCATGCAGTCTCGACGCTACGATTTACAGCTCGGACAGCAAAAATTGTTTCGTCAGTGGCCAGAATCGCCGCGAGATGCGCTGGCGTTGAAAAGCGACTATAGAACGCCGAATGGAGCCTCCGCATCCGCGCCTTATTATCATAGCCGAGGTTCCAGGCGCGCTCACAGAACTGGGCGGCATTTCATTGCTGGAGAGATTGCTTCGCATTGTCCAGCGGCTCGGATTCGGTGAAGCAACGATTTTATCCCATTCGGTCGCGCCGCT
>JBDUAZ010000117.1:0-12213 GCA_040004385.1 Chthoniobacterales bacterium
AGGTTGCGCGGCTTGTCCACGTCGCGACCGAGTTCGACGGCTAGGTGATAGGCGAATAGTTGCAAGGGAACGACGTTGAGGATCGGGCTTACATAATCCGGGACCTTCGGGACGGTGATGATGTCGTCAGCGATCCCGCGCAACCGGTCGGCGCCCGCCCCGGATGTGACAGCGATAACGGGCCCTTTCCGCGCACGCACCTGCTCGATGTTGTTTAAATTTTTTGAGAATACGGCGTCGTCCGGAGCAATGAAGATCGATGGCAAGTCAGGCCGCACCAGCGCGATGATCCCATGTTTAAGCTCTGCGCTTGGGTGACCTTCCGCGAAGAGATAAGTGATCTCCTTCATCTTCAACGCAGCTTCGATGGCGACTGGATAATTGAATTGTCGGCCGAAAAACAGCATGCCGTTGACGTGCGCGTATTTTTTCGCGATCGCTTTGACCTCATCGCTCAGTGCCAAGACTTCAGCCACACGATCGGGCAACGTTTCCAAAGCCTCGATGATCTCCGTGCCTTCAGAAGTGGAGAGGTGCCGCATTCGACCGAGCAGCAGTGCGATCGCGGTGAGAATTGCGACCTGCGACGTAAATGATTTTGTCGCCGCGACGCCGATCTCCGGCCCGGCATGCATGTAAACGCCTCCATCGCTTTCGCGCGCGATGGAGCTCGCGACGTTATTGCAAATCCCGAGCGTTCGATAGCCTTTCCGCCGGCTTTCGCGCATCGCGCCGAGTGTGTCCGCCGTCTCCCCGCTCTGGCTGATCGCGAACACAAGTGTGTCGCCGGTCATGGGCGTGTTGCGGTGACGGAACTCGCTCGCGAACTCGACTTCGGTCGGGATGCCCGCGAGCTGTTCGATAATGTATTCGCCAATCATGCCGGCATGCAGCGCTGTCCCGCAGCCCGTCAGCACGACGCGGCCGACATCGCGCAACTGCGCCGGCGTCATGTTCAAGCCGCCCAGTTTCGCGCTGCATTCTTCGGCGCTTAGCCGACCGCGCATGGCATCGCGCAACGACTCCGGCTGCTCAAAGATTTCTTTGAGCATGTAGTGCGCGTAATCACCTTTTTTGATGTCCTCGGCGGTGAATTCAACCTTGCTAAGCTGATAATTACCTCCTTCACCGGCGACTGAGCTAATCTCGAATTTGTCGCGCTCCACGGCCACGACATCGAAATCATTCAAGTAAACGGCGTCGCGCGTGTAGGCAACGATTGCGCTTACATCGCTTGCGAGAAAGTTTTCATCCTTTCCAACACCGAGCACGAGGGGACTGCCACGGCGTGCGCCGACGAGGAAGTCTGGAATATCGCTGTGCACCAACGCGATCCCGTACGTGCCGATGACTTGCTGAAGCGCCGCCCGAACCGCGGCGACAAGTCGCGACTTATTGTTTGACGCCGGCGTGCTGCCGTTCTGGCCGCTTGAGTCGTAGATCTGTCCAATGAGGTGCGCGAGAACTTCGGTATCCGTCTCGGACGAGAATTTCGTATCGCCCTCTTGCAGGAGCTGGTCCTTCAAAGCCTGGTAATTTTCGATCACACCATTGTGAACCAGCGCCAGTTTGCCGCTCGCATCGAAGTGAGGATGCGCATTCTGATCAGTCGGTTTCCCATGTGTCGCCCAGCGAGTATGGCTGATGCCGAAAGACCCTGCCGGCGGATCTTCCGACATTAATTTCGTGAGGGACGCGATCCGGCCAGCGCATTTCCGGGTCTCCACATGGCTGCCATCGACGATCGCGACACCGGCGGAATCGTAGCCGCGATACTCGAGCCGGCGCAGGCCGTCGAGAAGGATGGGCGCCGCTTCGGACCGGCCGACATATCCGACAATTCCACACATAAATGAGGAGCTGAGCGTGACATCAACCATAGGCAAACGCAACCGGCAGCGCGCATCCTGACGCGCGCGAAAATGTTGGTGGCACCTTTCGCAACGGAGTAATTTAGGCGAGTGAAAACTCAGAGCAGGTCGCAGCGCGAATCGATTTCAGCGAATCCGAGCGCCGCAATCGTGCCTCCTGCCCTGCCGCCGGGAACAACTCAACGCACGCTTTCCGTTATCATGGGCGGTGGCGCGGGTACGCGCTTATTTCCGCTGACGAAAGATCGCTCGAAACCCGCAGTTCCGCTCGGCGGCAAATATCGCCTCGTCGATGTTCCCATCAGCAACTGCCTCAACTCTGGGCTGCGCTCGATCTACGTGCTGACGCAGTTCAACAGCATGTCGCTGCATCGTCACATTCAGGCGAGTTACAAGTTCGATAATTTTTCTCGCAGTTTCGTAGACATCCTCGCGGCGCAACAAACCCCCGAAGGATCGCAGTGGTATCAAGGCACTGCGGATGCCGTCCGGCAGAACATGAGATACCTGCTCGAGCGACCGTTCGATTACTACCTGATCTTAAGTGGCGATCAGCTTTATCGGATGGATTTTCGTGCGCTCCTGCACCAACACATCCGCTCCGGGGCCGACATCACGCTCGCGACAAAACCCGTGCAACGTCACCAGGCGGCTGAGTTCGGCATCATGGAGAGCGCGGTCGATCGCCGGATTAACCGATTCGTCGAGAAGCCGAAAGACCCGGCTGTCCTTGAAGAATTAAAACTTTCTCCTGAACTCCTCGCTTCGATTGGCTTGGCCGCGGAAGAGGAACTGTTCCAGGCATCGATGGGCATCTACGTTTTTAACCGCGAAATGCTGGTCGAATGTCTCGATAACGATCTTGTCGATTTCGGGAAACATATCATCCCCCACTCGATCAAACAGCGCCACGTCAGCGCTTACATCTTCAACGGGTATTGGGAGGATATCGGGACAATTCGCGCGTTTTACGAGGCGAACCTCGACCTTACAGATTTACTGCCCCGCTACAGTTTCTTCGACACCTCCGCGCCCATCTACACGCATCCTCGATTTCTTCCCGGGAGCAAGATAAACGGCGCAACGCTGCGACAGGCGATCATTGCAGACGGTTGCATCATTTCAGACGCGCACATTGAACGATCGGTAATCGGCGTGCGCAGCATCATTGAAACCGGCGCGACAATCCGAAACAGCATCGTGATGGGCGCCGATTACTATGAGACTGATGGATCGAGTTCGACGCGCGGACTTCCGCCTATCGGGATTGGACGGAACTGCGTGATCGATCGCGCGATCATCGACAAGAACGCGCGGATCGCCGATGGAGTAGTGATCACCCCGGAAGGAAAACCACCGGATCTCGATGCCGGAAATTACTTTATCCGCGACGGAATCGTCGTCGTCCCGAAGAACGGAATTCTCCCCCCGGGATTCTGGATTTAGCGGAAGAGTCGCTTAGTGGCGGCCCTGCCCCTCCTGAGAGAAACCGCCGGCGAACTGGCCTTCGCGCTCCCATTTCTGCTGCTCATTCCAGGGAAGGGCGGATTCGTGGCCGGCGATACTCGGATCTGAAACAAGCGGTTGCGGTTGTTTCGTCGCGCAGGAGATGAGGGCGCTCGCACTGCAGAGCAGAAGGACGAAGCGCCCGTGCCTTCGGAATGAATTATTAGTTTGTGCCAGCATAAATGACGATATCTCCAGGTTGCACTTGGACGCCACGCGTCAAACTGCTGGTGACGATATCGCCGATTGCGGTCGCAGGATCAACCGAGGAGATGCGAATTTTTCCGATCAATACACCGCCACGCAGTACAAGCATTTCGGAATTCGATTCGACTCCCTGACGTCCGCCAAGGTTTAAAACGACGAAATTGTAAGCTTGATTTACCGCCAGGATAGTTCCGCGGACAGCTGGATTGCTCCGCGTAACCGCGCGCTGTGGTTTCACGCTTTCGAGCTGTCTCGGGCGTTCCTGATCAACGCGCACTTTGTCCTTGGGCAGCGCCTTTTGCTGTTCGGACGCCTCCAACTGCTTTGTCGTTCCGTCAAGGTCGGCTTCGAACGATGTGGCGATCGTAGCGGGCGTATCTGCGTCAGTTGCCGGTGCTGTTTCAATCTCGATCCGTTTTTTTAACTCGGCGATCTCGGTTTCATTGGCGCGAAGTTTTGCCTGCAACTCCTGCTTCTCGGTTTGCGATTTCACCAGGTCAGCCTCCGCGGTCTCGACCTTGATCTGGTCGTCGCCGACCTTTGCGCTCGTTGCGGCGACTGGTGCCTCGCGCGCTCCGATCTCCTTTTCGCGAGTCAAACGAAGACGTTCGGCCTGCTGGCGAGCGGATTCGCTCGTCGCTACCATTCCTCGAAGGCCACGTGCCTTGTTCAAATTCAGGACGCCAAAAACGGCGGAAGCCATCAGCAGGAAAACTGAAATGCTGATTAGAGGTGTCGGCATATCGGATTGGGGGCAATCGCGAGGGAGAAGCAATTTGTAACGCGGAGTGCCGCGAAACTGCAATCTCATAACGCCGACGCATCTTTTGCGAAGCGTAATTGACATTGCGCCGCCCCTCGTTCCGTCCTATAGGAAACGCCTCATGGGGCAGCAACATCGAGTAACAGCCAAACGTCGGCGTCGCAGCGCGTACCTGGAGCGCAAAAAAACCGCGGCGAAGGCTGTGCCGGCACGCAAAGAAGCGCCCAAAACTAAAGCGAAATCGAAGAAGCAGCCCGCGACCTGACGGGGTTGCGTTCCTGCGGGTTTTGGCAGGATGTTTATTTCAGTTCCGCGCGCTCTGATATAGTCGGCGGTGTGCGGGCCGATTATCTTATCGTCGACGGCCACAGCGTCATTTTCGCCTGGCCAGAGCTGCGTGCGTTACACGAACGCCGTACTTCACTCGCTCGGGACGCGCTCGTGCGAAAACTGCGAGATTACCAGGATTGGACTGGGATCCGCGTCGTCGTGGTGTTCGACGGGAAAGGTGGCGCTACCAACGCGACCGCCGAGCCAGGTGAAATCCAGATCTTTTATTCGCGCGCAGGGCAGACGGCCGACGCAATCGTGGAGCGTCTCGCGAGCAAATACGGCTCACAATTCAAGCTGCTCGTCGCGACGAGTGATTATATGGAACAGGAAACCGTCAGCGCGAGCGGCGCCGAGTGCATTTCCGCAGAAGCGTTGCGCAACGTTTTGGACGAAGCGCGACCCGCGTAGGGAAAATTAGGCTGCACCGCAGGACACCGCGTCAAAGCGTCGCATCGCTATGTTGCCGAGCGGTCCGCCAGGCTCGACAGAGTCTCGCGCGACCAATGCGGTCTACGAGGCTATAAGCCGAGTTTCTTCTCGATCGCTTTGACCCGTTCGAAAAGTTTTTGCAGGCGATGAATCCAAACGATCTGCTGCTTCGCTTGCGGCAAAGGAATCGCGGGCGTTTGCCACCACGTCCCCCCGTTTGCCGGCAGGTCCTTGGTCACGCCCGTCTGCCCGCCGATGATATTGCGGTCACCGATCTCAATGTGTCCGTTCACACCGACCTGGCCGCCCACCATCACGTACTCGCCGATGCGTGTACTGCCGGCGATGCCGGTTTGCGCGGCGATCACGGTGTGCTTCCCGATCACGACGTTGTGTGCGATCTGCACGAGATTGTCGATTTTGACTCCCTCTTTAATCCACGTCCTGCCGAAGCGCGCGCGGTCGATGGTTGTGTTTGCGCCGATTTCGACGTCGTCATCGATCTGAACAATCCCCATCTGCGGGACCTTTTGATGCTGGCCCTGGGTGAATTCGAATCCGAAGCCGTCCGCGCCGATTACTACTCCGCTATGAATGATCACCCGTGTACCGATCCGCGTGCGCTCGCGAATCGTCACATTTGGATAAATGACACACCGAGGTCCCACTCTCGTCTCATGCCCGATGTAACTGTTTGCGCCGATCGACGTGCTGTCGCCGATGATTGCCCCCGCCTCGATCACTGCTCCAGCCTGCACTGAGACGTCCACGCCGATTTGCGCAGAGTCAGAGACAACGGCCGATCGATGAATTCCCGGCGCGAATAAAATTGGCTTTGGCGCGAGCTTCAGGACGACTTGTTCGAAAGCTTTTGCAGGATTGACAACGCGGATTTGCGCGATCGACACTGACTCGGCAAAATCCGCGGGAACAAATGCGGCCGACGCTCGTGTCTTGCGCAGCAGTTGTGCGTAGCGCGGGTTCGCGAAAAAAGTGATCTCACCCGCGGTCGCCTCGGCCAGCGACGCGGCGCCGGTGACTTCCAGCGTAGGATCGCCGATCAGCTCGCCGCCTGATTCAGTGGCGAGTTCCTGAAGAGTGAACGTGATCGCTTTCAAGAAATCGCATCGCCCGCGCGTGGGTGAACCCGGTCCGGCTTAACCTTTGACGCTTGCGCGAACGGCGTCGAGCTGTCCGGCCGAGCCGAGCTTCTCGTTTTTGTGGGCGATGAAATTGGCGTACTCCTCGACAAAAATTTTACCGGGCGGGCGGAAGTCAAATTCTGCCGGATGATCGCGGAAATATTCGCGATGCACTCGTGTCCAGACAAGCCGACCATCGGTGTCGATATTCACCTTCGTTACGCCGAGTTCCGCAGCGGGAAGGTACTCATTCTCATTCACACCTCGCGCGGATGGATCGAGCTTGCCGCCGGCCGCGTTGATCCGCCGCACTTCCTCGACCGGGACGCTCGAGCTTCCATGCATCACGATCGGAAGACCGGGAATTAACTTCTTAATCTCCTCGATCACCTCGAAGTGGAGGCTCTGCTGCCCCTTGAACTTATATGCGCCATGACTGGTGCCGATCGCCGCCGCAAGTGAATCGCAACCCGTGCGTTTTACAAACTCGACCGCTTCCGTCGGATTCGTAAGCGAAGCGTGGCCTTCGTCCACTTTAATGTCTTCTTCCACGCCGCCCAGTTGTCCGAGCTCCGCTTCCACGCTAATGCCGCTCGCGTGCGCCCGATCGACGACTCGTTTTGTGATCGCGATATTTTCCTCAAACGACTCGTGGCTCGCATCGATCATAACCGAACTGTAGAAGCCCGATGCGATACAGTCGTAACAGGTCTCCTCGTCGCCATGGTCGAGATGGACCGCAAAAATCGCGTCGGGAAACATTTCTTCCGCCGTTCGGATCATCGCCTCGAGCATCCGTTTGTCGGCGTATTTTCGCGCGCCTTTCGAAAGCTGAATGATAAATGGGGCTCGGCTTTGAATATTGCCGCGGAACAGCCCGAGAAGCTGTTCCATGTTGTTGATGTTATACGCGCCGACGGCGAATTTTCCATAGGCGACTTTATAGAGCTGAGCGGTCGTGACGATCATTGAGATATTTGGAGTGTAGGCACGTCTATATCGCTGTCATTACCAATGTCCGCCTCCATTGCGTGCAAAAACAATTAAGGCATACCTCTTCGAGTTGGTCGACATAAGCACGAATTGTATCCACATCCGCGCGCCAGGAACGAGTTAATTTAATCTTGTCTTTGGGAGAGCCAATGGCCTACGAGCTGAAGTAATCTCGATTAAAGGTGGGCCGCATATGTTTGCGGTTTGGTTGAGTGAACAGGCGCTTCGACGCAGCGAAGCCGAAGGGCGTGACGAGAGAAAAACTGGCGAACCAGAGTTAACGACGCTACCTGTCCGACCCCGACTCCAGTCTGGCGCGGCGAAATCCGAGAAATGAAAATTGTAGCCATCGCAAATCAGAAAGGCGGGGTCGGCAAAACGACGACCGCAGTGAATCTTGGCTGCGCGCTCGCAGAAAAAGGTCTGCGCGTTCTGTTGATTGACCTTGATCCGCAGGGAAACGCGACGAGCTCCTTTGGCTTGCAGGAACTCGAAGGAGAAAGCCTCTACGAATCGCTTGTCGGCGGCGCTTCGATCGTCGACAAAATTTTACCGACACGGCAAGAGCGCATTTTTCTTGTGCCGGCTGACCTTGATCTGGCAGGCGCCGAGATTGAGGTCGCCCGGCTGGAGAATCATCTCACTCGTCTGGCACACGTGCTCGAGCCGCTCCGTGCTGATGATGCGTTCGACCTTGTCATACTCGATTGTCCGCCGTCGTTAGGCATCCTCATGACAAACGCGCTCGCGGCCGCAGACGAGTTACTCACCCCGATTCAGTGCGAATTTTTCGCGCTGGAAGGACTTGTCAAAATCGTTCGTGTGATCGAACAGGTGCGCGCGTCAGGTGCGAATGATCACCTGGAGGTAGGCGGAATCGTGATGACGATGTTCGACAGTCGCACGAACCTAAGCGCGCAAGTCGTGGCAGATGTGCGCGAACATTTCGGCGATCGCGTTTACCGCACTGTGATTCCGCGCAGTGTGCGGTTAAGCGAAGCGCCAAGCTTCGGCAGATCGGTTCTCGAGCACGATCCAACCGGCATGGGCGCTCGCGCATATCGGGCGCTCGCGGATGAATTTCTCCAGCGCCACAAACTCACGCCGAAGTCGCTCGAAGCCTAGAAGGCTACTCGCTTTTTTCGCCGCGATAATGGAGCGCGCGGACCCGTTCGAGAGTGACTAATCCGCCTGTGATCATCCCATCCAACACTGGCAAGAAGGCCTGTATGTTTTCCTCGCTGTCGATGATCTCGATCACGATCGGCAGGTCCATCGAGAGGCGAAGAATCTTCGATGTGTGCATCCGGCTTGATTTCCCAAAACCCATCGGACCGCGGAACACCGTCGCGCCCGCGAGGTGCATCTCGCGAGCCTTTAGAACGATTGCCTCGTAGAGCGGCCGGTGTTCAAAACGATCGCTTTCCCCGATGAAAATCCGGAGGAGCGAAGCTTCGCGCGGGATTTCCATCAGACAGCCTCCAGCTCCGGAGCAAGGGCCGCGAAAACCAGCGTGGGGAAACCACGGAACGTAGTTTGCTTTTCAAACGTCATACCGGTTTTCTCTGCGACTCTTCGCGAGGCGATGTTATCGGGGTGAATCAAGGAAATCACGCGTTTTAACGCGAGATCCGTGAACGCGTGATCGCGCACCGCGCAAGCCGCTTCCGTCGCGAGCCCTTCGCCCCAAAAATCTGGATCGAGCCGGTAAGCGATTTCGATTTCGTCGACCTCATCGACATGCTGGAGAAAAAACCCGCAGTAGCCCAGTAGCTGCCCAGAGGGCGGAATTGTCAGAGCGAATTGCGCCGGCAGGTTTGCGCGCGTACGCACCATGATTCGTTCCAGGATCGCCGCGGTTTGCTCGCGCGAGAGCGCTGCGCCGCCAGAAAAGCGCATAAATTTATCTTTCGCTGTGAGTACGGCAAGAGCATCAAGATCGGTCTCATTGAAGTCGCGCAAAATGAGGCGCGCAGTTCGGAGTAAAGGCATCGCGATTTCAGCGGGCAAGCGCCGTGCCCGCAGCGTAACCGAGCCAGACGGCGACGAGACAAAGCGCGACCGACGCGAGGACATTCAATCCCGCGCGCAGCCAGTCACCTTCCTGCGCCAGATACAGTGTCTGCAGACTAAAGGAAGAAAACGTCGTGTAGCCGCCGCAGATTCCAGTCATGAACGCGAGGCGCCATTCCGGTCGCACCAGTGCGCGGCTCTCTGTGCCGACGAACGCCGCGAAAATACCAATCGCGAGACAGCCAGAGATATTCACGAGCAGCGTGCCGTAAGGAAACGTTTCGCCGAAGCGGCGACCGACGACGCCCGATAACCAGTAGCGCGCGACACTTCCCAATGCTCCTCCTCCAGCCACAATGAGGTAATCCAGGCGATTCATTCGGCATCCTTTAACAAAAGCTACGAGTAATGCCGAGCGGAGTTTAGAATAACGCGCCATGGCTAGAAGGAGCCTGTCGAAAGTAACTGACGAGGAGGACGAAAAATGGCGTCCAGCATTGGTGCCCGAAACCGACGATCTGGTTAAGGTTGCCGCCGCGGCCCGTGCCTGCAGAGCGTGCCATCTTTATAAACGCGGAACCCAAACGGTCTTCGGCGAAGGCCCGAAACGCGCGAAGATCCTTTTGCTCGGCGAGCAACCCGGCGATCAGGAAGACCTCACCGGCAAGCCGTTCGTTGGGCCAGCCGGGAAGCTCCTTGATCGCGCGTTGGTCGATGCGAGGATCGAACGCGACGATGTCTACGTCACGAATACGGTGAAGCACTTCAAATGGGAGTTGCGCGGGAAGCGGCGTATTCATCAAAAGCCGAATTCGCGCGAGATCGCCGCCTGCCGCCCCTGGATGGAGGCCGAGTTGCGCATCGTGAGACCAAAGGTGCTCGTCTGTCTCGGATCGACTGCTGCTCAGGCGCTCTTCGGCTCAGCTTTTCGCGTCACGCGTGAGCGCGGCAAAATCCTCGCATCCCCATTCGCGCCTAAAGTTGTCACGACCGTTCATCCGTCGTCGTGTTGCGGCAGCCGGATGAGGAATCGCGTGCGCGGGAATACGCGCTCTTTGTCGCTGATCTGCGTGTCGCGGGCAAGACAGCGAACGCAAAATAAAACCTGCCCCGAAAGCTTCGGGGCAGGTTTCCAATTCGATACGATGAATGATTACGGTTTTGGAGACGGTGACGCGGCCGGCGATTCCGCCGGGGTCGCGGCCGCTTTTTTCTCAGCGCGCTTGGCTTTCCGCGCATCCTTCTTCACTTGCTCTTCTGCCGTCAGTGGCCCGAGCTTTACCGTCTTCGCTTCCAAGGTTCCGTCAGTCGCCTTCCAATAGGAGCCGCGGACCTCTTCCTTTTCGACGACGTCTTTCATCGTCGCGGCCATGCCCGCTTTCATAAACACGGTCTTGTCCGTCATTTTAAACACGCGCGATTTTTCTTTGCCCGCGATCGTGAATGTTTTTGCACGCATATCGACCGACGCGATCATTCCGCGGAACGGAATCGCACGCGGCATTTTCATCATCGGCGAGCCCGTCGGAGACGTGGTCGCTTTTGTAGCGGGCGAGGCAGCGGCGCTCGCTGCTGGCGAAGCGCTCGCCCCCGGTGTTGGTGATGGGGCTTTCTTGGCTCGAGCAGCCTCGGCAACTGGAGCGAACAATGCGGCGGCAGTGAGGCAACCTGCGAGAATTTGTAGCTGATGTTTCATATTTATTTTGCTTTCTGGTTAGCAGATCGCATCGATGGATCCGGGTTCAACCGGAGGCGAATGGCGAGCTGTGTGCACGTTTTATCCTGCCGCGCGGCAAGTTGCAATCTCCACGAACAGGAAGTTGTCAGGCTGGCTGGAGGCGGCTCAATCTCCCGGCTTCTCTTTCAGCAACGGCAACGTTTCCGGCCCCCTCTCGGTGCACACTGCGTGGTTCGTTCACGGTCGCATCGTAACCTCTGCGTGGAGAGGACCTAAGGGCAGAATATCAGAAGTAAAAAGACCAGGAACAGGAGCAGGTGAATGCAGCCCTGCAAAACGTTTGTTCTGCCGCTGGCAAACGTGACGACGCTCGCCGCCAGGGTGAGCACTAGCAGTGGTAAATTACCGCCTTCCACACCGAGCGCGACGGGTCTATTGGTAATCAGCCCGATGGTCAGGACAGCTGGAATGGTCAGTCCGATGGAGGCAAGCACTGAACCGTGCAGAATGTTTATTGAACGCTGAAGATGATTTCTCATCGCGGCCTGGATAGCGCCTAGCGCCTCCGGTGCGAGCACCAAAGCGGCGATAATCGCTCCCCCAAACGCCTGCGGCATACCGAACCGCTCTATGCTGTTATCCAACGGAATGGCAAATTTCTCAGCGAGCAGGATCGTTGCAATCAGATAGAGAAATAACATCGCACAGTGATAAGCGGTGGAGCGCATTTCCAAGTGATGATGACTTGCATGCGGCGTTGCCCCCACGTTCCCGGATTCAATGAAATACCGGCTGTGACGCATCGTCTGGATAAAGAGGAAAATTGCGTACAATCCCACCGACGTGATCGCCAGGAAGACCGCCTGCGAACTGGAAAACCTCGGGCCGGCTACGGAAGTAGTGAAGGTCGGCAGGATTAGACCCAGCACCGCCAGCGCCATGATGGCGTTGAGGTAGGCATTTGTGCCCTGAAGATTATAGTGTTGCTCGTGATGCCGGAGCCCTCCCAGTAGCAGAGAGAGGCCCACCAGGCCGTTGAGCGCGATCATGACCACGGCAAACATCATGTCTCGCGCGAGAGTCGGATTGTTCGCCCCGTGCACCATCGCAGTGGAAATCATCAGCACTTCGATACTGATGGCGGCGAGCGTCAGGATAAGCGTTCCGTAGGGCTCACCGCACTTGATGGCAAGATAGTCGGCATGCCGGACCACGGAGATTGCCGACCAAAGAACCGTGACAAACAACCAGACAAAGATCAGTCCGAGCGAAAACGAA
>JBDUAZ010000035.1:0-3616 GCA_040004385.1 Chthoniobacterales bacterium
TCGCTCCTCGCGACAGGGACGACCCGCGAAGAACTTAGTGGCAACAACAATGTGCTGGCAGGTCGTGCTGCGATGCTGCTCGTGCAGCAACTTTATCGGAAGGTGTTTAAGAAGGGCGAGGCGCCGAAAAACAATTCGGTGTTTGATCGACTGCAGGTCGATGTCGGGAACGTCGACCCGCGCACCGGTCAGCAATCCGCAAGCGCGCGCTTGAAACTAAACGATCAATTTGTCTTAATAGGCGACATTGGCGTGGGCGGAGATTTTCGTGGTATGGTGAAGTATCTCATTCGATTCAAATGAGATGAAACGCGCGCTTCTCACATTTTTGTTTAGCGGTTGCGCACTGGCCATCGCCGCCGCCCAGAGCGCGGTGAACGTTCCGCGGCCTGAACAGAAAGATAAGGCCGACCGCGCCGTCGCACGGCAGCAGGAAAAGAAAGCGCAACGCTCAAGCGTTATCGAGTTTCGTGGCCAGAGTGCATTCAAAGAAACTGAGCTTCGGTCTCAGCTAAAGGACCAGATCGCCACAATCGGCGAGTACGGGCTGACCGCCGCGCGCGGGGACGACGTCGCGTTTTTTCTCGCGTTGTTTTACCGCAAGCATGGCTACTCGAAAGTAAATGTGCGTTACACGATCGAATCTGGCGATCGTCTGCGCCTTGACATTAACGAAGGTCCGCTCGTTACGCTCGGGCTCGTCAATTTTGTGGGCAACCGCGCGCAGCCTTCCGAGAAGTTGTTCGAGTACGCTGTTGGTCCGACGCGCGAGCGCTATTCAAAGATGCAGAAACAGCTGCCGTTCGTAGCTGCGGACGTGGAGGAAGGAGCCGATCTCGTTCATCGGCTTTACATCGCCGAAGGTTTTCTCGACGCAAAACTCGATCCGCCAGTCTATCACTATTCCACCGACGCGGCGCGCGTGGACGTGACGATCCCGATCACCGAAGGACGCCAGTATTTCTTCGGCAATGTGACGTTCGCCGGCCAGACGATTTACGGCGCCGAAGCGCTGCGCGGCCAGATGCTCGACTTACTCGAGCAGCCCTACACGGACAACCGCGTCGCTGATGTTCCGCGGCGCATGCAGACCTACTTCCGCACGCGCGGCTATTATGGCGTAAAAGTCGACGCTGTAGGGAATCCCCTGGCCGCGCCGAACGGTCGCGTCCCCGTCCGGATATCAATCGTGCCGGGCCCCCTTTACCACTTCGACGGCGTAACGGTAAAGGGAGTCGAGCGCCTGCGGCCGAGTTATATCACGCGTCGCTTCAGCAAATTCAGCGGTAAAACTTACAGTCCGGAAGTGGTTGACGAAAGGTTCCGTGAGCTGATGCGCACCGGTCTTTTCAACGTGCTGCAGATCAAACCAACGCCGATTGAGGGGAACGCGCTGCGCCTCGACATTTCCGCCGAGGAAGCGAAGAGCAAAGAATTCGGCTTTTCGCTTGGCTACGGCTCGTTTGTGGGAGCTATCGTTGGCGCACAATACAGCGATCGCGATCTGTTTGGTTACGGCCGGCCTCTTTCGATGAGTGCGGAATATTCTCAGCGCGGCTACAAGGGAGAAATCCTCTGGCAGGATCCTTACTTCCTCGATACCGAATTCCGGCTGAAGGCGAAACTCTCGGCGCTCACGTTCGACTTTGATGGCTACTCAAAATTTGAATTTGGCGGTCGAATCGATTTCACGCGAAAGCTCTCGAAATATTACGAAGTGGGTCTCGTTTTCTCTGCACGACGTGTCAACCTGACGACCGTCGACATCGATCGCGAGCTCGTGGGGGACACGAAATATTTCGTCACCTCGATTGGCCTCACGCAAACGCTCGACCTCCGCGACAGCAAGTTCATTCCCAGCCGCGGATTTGTCTTTGACAACACCTTTGATCTGGCGACCGGCGCGCTCGGCAGCCAGATTGATTTCGTCCGCAGCACGGCGCGGCTGACGTATTTCATCCCGTTCGCGAGCAAGACTTCGGCGGCCACGTCGATTAGCACGACCGGACACGCGCAGGAGCGCAGCTGGTTTCAACGGTCGTCGCTCGCCCTCGGCGCGCGCGTCGGCATGGTTCAACCGCTGGGTAAGAGTGGCCCGGGGTCTGCTATCGCACTCCCGATCGACGAGCGTTTTTTCAACGGCGGCAGCTCGACCGTGCGTAGCTTTACGGAACGCGATCTCGGGCCACACGATCGCCACGGCTATCCGATCGGCGGGAATTTTTTCACAGTCTTCAACGCCGAATACACGTTCCCAATTTGGGGTGAAATCGAGGGCGCGGTTTTCGTTGATGCCGGCAATCTGCTACCGAGCTCCGAAGATGCGTTTGCAAGCGTCGATGCGGGTATCAAAGACATGCGTTATGCAGTCGGCGCGGGGCTCAGGTATAAATTACCGATCGGACCTGTCCGGATCGATTACGGCGTCAATCCCAACCCGCGCGAGGGCGAAGACATCGGCGCGTTCCACTTCAGCTTTGGGTTCGCATTCTGACGGCAATCGGTATCAGCGTGCGCGTGAATGACTGTAATTGTTTGCTGCCGATTCGGCGAAGCGTCTTCGATTTCTCCGAAGCCGTGCAGCTGAAAAATCACCTCGGAGAGAATTGCGCCGGGGCCTAACGAGTGAAAAGCGAAGATCGGGCAGAGCCGGGCGAGCTCGGAGACATGGCGCCTGCGGAATTTCGCAGGCAATTGCACGCCTTCGCGGATTGGATTGCCGATTACCGGGAAAATCTTGCGGCGCGTAGGATTTCTCCCGACGCGAAGCCCGGGACGGTCATGGCCGCGTTGCCATCTGCGCCGCCGGAAACGGGTGAGCCGATTGAGCGCATCTTCGCGGACCTCGAGCGTGTGATTGTTCCCAATGTTGTACACTGGGCCCATCCGCAATTCGTCGGTTACTTTGGCTGCACGACAACGGGAGCGGGCATCCTCGCCGAAATGATCTGCGCGGCGCTCAACGTGAATGCGATGACGTGGCGCACTTCGCCGGCCGCGACCGAACTTGAGACGCTCGTCCTGGATTGGTTGCGGCAATGGCTCAGCCTGCCTGACGAGTTTACCGGGATCGTCTATGACACGGCGTCGATTTCCACGATGCACGCGCTCGCAGCCGCGCGGGAGGAGGCAAGCACATCGGTCCGGACGCTCGGGCTTTCAGGCCGAACAGAGTTACCAATCTTCCGAATTTACGTTTCGGACCAGGCGCACAGCTCCATCGACAAGGCCGCCATTGCCCTGGGCCTGGGCGAGCACAACGTTCGAAGAGTCGCGAGTGACGTGGAATACCGGTTGGACGTGACGACGTTGCGCGAAGCGATCGCGAAGGATTTGCGCAAAGGTTTCAAGCCTCTGGCCGTTGTGGCGACCGTCGGCACAACCTCCACTGCGAGCGTTGATCCTGTTCGCGAAATATCGGCTGTCTGCGCCGAGCACCAAATGTGGTTGCACATCGATGCGGCCTACGGCGGCGGCCTCGCATTATTGCCTGAGTGTCATTGGGTGGCAGACGCCTTTGACCAGGCGGATTCAATCGTGATTAATCCGCATAAGATGCTATTTGTGCCGTTCGATTTCAGCGCGCTTTATGTTCGGGATGTTGCGCGCCTGCGGC
>JBDUAZ010000158.1:0-12116 GCA_040004385.1 Chthoniobacterales bacterium
GTCGCGCTATTTCTTCTCACGCTTCATCTGACCCACGGCGCTTCAAGTTTTCTACAGTCGCTTGGGTTGAACGACAAAAAGCTTACCGGCCGCCTCGCTCTCATCGGCAGAATTTTCGCGTGGGCAATCTTCGTCGGCTACGCCTCAATTCCGGTCGCGATTCTCCTCGGTCTCGTCAAACCGGCCCAGCAGCTATGATTGGCCGCCTGGATTCGAAAATTCCGTCCGGCCCGCTTTCGCAAAAGTGGACCGCACACAGAGATCACGCGCGGCTCGTTAGCCCCGCGAACCGCCGGAAATTCGAGATTATCGTCGTGGGCAGCGGCCTGGCGGGCGGATCGGCCGCGGCCACGCTTGGTGAGCAGGGATACAACGTGAAGTGCTTCTGTTATCAGGACAGCCCGCGACGTGCGCATAGCATCGCTGCCCAGGGTGGGATTAACGCCGCAAAAAATTATCAGAACGATGGCGACAGCGTTTACCGGCTCTTCTACGACACGATCAAGGGCGGAGACTTTCGTTCTCGCGAAGCAAACGTTTACCGGCTTGCGGAGGTCAGCAATCTGATCATCGACCAGTGCGTCGAACAGGGTGTGCCGTTCGCGCGCGAGTACGGCGGCTTGCTCGCGAACCGTTCGTTCGGCGGCGCGCAAGTTTCGCGGACCTTCTACGCACGGGGACAGACCGGGCAGCAACTTCTTCTCGGCGCGTATCAGGCGCTCTGCCGCCAAATCGGCGCTGGCACGGTAAAGATGTTTCCGCAGACGGAGATGCTCGATGTAGTGCTCGTCGATGGTCACGCGAAAGGCATCATCACACGGAATCTCGTGACCGGGTCAATTGAACGGCACGCGGCGGATGCCGTTGTGCTCGCGACCGGCGGATACGGAAACGTCTTCTACCTCTCGACGAACGCACGCGGCTGCAATGTCACTGCGACTTATCGTGCCTATAAAAAGGGCGCCCTCTTCGCGAACCCTTGCTACACGCAAATTCACCCGACATGCATTCCCGTGGCTGGAAAATACCAGTCGAAGCTGACGCTCATGTCAGAGTCGCTCCGCAATGACGGGCGCGTCTGGGTTCCAAAGAAAACAGGCGATGAGCGTTCGCCGGAGCTAATTCCCGAAAGCGAGCGTGATTATTATCTCGAGCGCAAATATCCGAGCTTCGGCAATCTCGCGCCGCGCGACATTTCCTCTCGCAGCGCAAAGGAAGTTTGCGATGAAGGTCGCGGCGCAGGCGAGAGCGGGCGCGGAGTTTATTTAGACTTTGCCGACGCGATCGCGCGGCTGGGTGAAGACACGATCCGTGAGCGTTACGGAAATCTTTTCGACATCTACGAAAAGATCACCGGCGAAAATGCCTACAAGCGACCGATGCGCATTTACCCGGCCGTGCATTACACGATGGGCGGACTGTGGGTGGATTATAATCTGATGAGCAACGTCCCCGGATTGCACGTCATCGGCGAAGCGAATTTTTCCGATCATGGCGCGAACCGGCTCGGCGCGAGCGCGCTGATGCAAGGCTTGGCGGACGGATATTTTGTGCTCCCCTACACGCTTCCCATTTACCTCGCGGGACAGGTTGGTCGGAGACCGTTTACGGATCATGCCGAGTTCCAAAAATCGGAAATCGAAGTCCGAACCCGTGTGCAAAAATTAATTGCGGTCAACGGTCGTCGTTCGGTCGATTCGTTTCACCGCGAACTAGGGTTGTTGCTCTGGGATCGCTGCGGGATGGCGCGCAACGCCACGGGATTGCGCGAAGCGCTTGCGCGCATCCCGGAACTGCGGGCGGAATTCTGGTCCCGCGGCAACGGAATTCGCATCCCGGGTGACGAGATGGATTACAATCAGTCGCTGGAGCGCGCCGGACGCGTCGCCGATTTTCTCGAGTTTGGTGAATTGATGTGCACGGACGCATTGACGCGCGATGAGTCGTGCGGCGGCCACTTCCGTGAGGAGCACCAAACTTCGGAAGGCGAGGCACTGCGCGATGACGAAAAATTTGCGGCCGTTTTCGCGTGGGAATACCAGGGCAATGGTGCAATCGCTCCACCGATACTGCACCGCGAGTCCCTCGTATTCGAAACGGTCGAGCTCGCACAAAGGAGTTATAAATGAACTTTCTCCTTCGCGTCTGGCGGCAGAAAAATCATGAGACCGAAGGGAAGCTCGTGGATTACGAAGCAACCGACATTTCGCCGAACACATCGTTCCTCGAAATGCTCGATATCGTCAACGAACGCCTCGTTGAGCGTGGGGACGAACCGATCGCGTTCGATTCAGATTGTCGCGAGGGTATATGCGGAACGTGCGCGCTGACGATCGACGGTGAAGCGCACGGACCGGAACATCCCGGCGCCGCCTGCCAGCTTTATATGCGGCGATTCGCCGACGGGGCGAAGATTGTGGTGGAGCCGTTTCGCGCGAAACCTTTCGGCTTTGTAAAGGATCTCGTGGTCGATCGAGGCGCGCTTGATCGAATTGTCCAGGCCGGTGGGTTTGTTTCAGCCCGCGCTGGATCCGCTCCAGAAGCAAACTCAATCCCGGTGCCGAAGCACAACGCAGATCGAGCGATGGAGGCTGCCGCCTGCATCGGCTGCGGCGCTTGCGCTGCGGCCTGCCCGAACGCGTCGGCAATGCTGTTCACCGCCGCGAAAGTTTCGCACCTTGCCTTCCTGCCTCAGGGTGAGCCGGAAAGGACGACGCGCGTGTTGCGGATGGTGGCCGCGATGGACGCGGAAGGTTTCGGGAACTGCGCGAACACGTACGAATGTGAAGCGGTCTGCCCAGCCGAGATTAGCGCAAGCTTCATCGCGAAGTTGAATCGCGAGTACGCGCTAGCAACTCTGCGGATGAGAAGCGGGGAGTGAATCTACTCGAGCGCGCGAATCGTCTCGCATGCCCAGGTCCAGAGCGTCGGATCTAACTCGCCTCGCACCCGCTGGGCTAGGTTTGCTGCATCACTCTGCTCTCGCAAAACGGCGAACACTGTGGACCCGGAACCCGAGAGCAGCGCCGCTCCAACTTCGGCTTGTTGCCGAAGCCACGTTTTTAGGTGCGCGAGAAACGCGAACTTTTCGAACACCGGCCGTTCCAAATCATTCGAGAATCTCATGCCTTGAAACTCCTGCGGCGCATAATCGATTCGCGGCAGTTCGCGTGAATTTCCCCATCGGCTGTAGACCTCCGGAGTCGGCACGCCAAACTCCGGTTTTATGAGCAAAAGCCGCAAATTTCGCGGCAGATTCACAGGGGAGACACGTTCACCGCGGCCCTGACATCGTGCGGCGGATCGGAGGATGAAAAACGGGACATCGGACCCGATTTCCGAAGCCAGCTCGACGAGCTGGTGCGGGTTCAGTTTCGTCTCCAAGATCTCGTTCAACCCCATCAGGACCGCGGCAGCATCGCTGCTCCCTCCACCCAGGCCGGCGCCGTGCGGAATTCGCTTCGCGAGCGAAATCATCACGCTTGCATCCGACCGCATAAACTGCAGAAACAGATTTGCTGCACGCACCGCGAGGTTGTCGTCGCCCGCCGGCACGGTAGGGTCGTCACAGCGAAAATGCACGTGGCCGATTCCCTTGCCTCGCGCGATTGTGATTTCATCGCAAAGGGAAATCGGCGCCATGACAGTATCGATCTCGTGAAATCCGTCTTCGCGACGGCCCAGTATTTGAAACGAAAGATTTATCTTCGCAGGTGCGAGCAGCTCCACGCTTTCATCTCTCCACAAAATCTCCCAGAGTGACAGAATGAAGTCGCACGGAAATGCGGATCAGGCGCGGGAACGATTGATCGTCGCGCTCGACGTCGAGACCGCGACGGACGCTTTCGCTCTCGTTTCAACCCTGAAAGGAGAGATTTCGTGGTTCAAAATCGGCCTTCAGCTCTTCACGTCCGCCGGTCCAAGTATCATTCGTAAAATCGCGGATTCAGGCGCGAGAATCTTCCTCGATCTCAAACTGCACGACATTCCGAACACTGTCGCCAAAGCGGTCGGCGCAGCGGGTGCTCACAAGGTGCAGATGCTATCAATCCATCTTAGCGGCGGCCGCGCGATGATAGAAGCAGCCGTCACCGCGAAACCCGAAAATCTGACACTCCTTGGCGTAACCGTTCTCACTAGTTGCGACACAGAGACACTCCGCGAAACAGGCATCAGCGCGACGCCTCGAGAGCAAGTGCTCCGGCTGGCAGAGTTAGGTCGCCAGTGCGGAATAGATGCGCTGGTCGCAAGCCCGCAGGAGATCGAACCGCTTCGCGGAAAATTCGGAGCAAGCATGAAAATTATTGCGCCGGGAATCCGCCCAGGCTGGTCTGACGCTGACGATCAAAAACGCGTGATGACGCCGCGCGAAGCGATCGAAAAAGGCGCAGATTACATTGTCATCGGGCGCCCGATCACCGCTCATTCGGACCCGCTCGCAGCAGTGCGTAAAATCGTGGCTGATCTCTAGCCTAACGAGCGTCGATGCACCGCGTCGATCTCCTGCATCTGTACGTTGATCCGCAGCCGAACGGCGGCGCGCTCAACATGGCGATCGACGAGGCTCTGCTGGAGTCCACCGCTGCCATCTCGCTTCGCTTCTATCGATGGACAGGCCCGTCAGTTTCGATCGGCTACTTCTCAAAATTCGCGGATGTCGAGCAATACGAAGTCCAACCGGACATCGTTCGTCGCTGGACCGGCGGCGGAATTGTGCCGCATGGCGAGGACATCACGTATTCGGTGATCGTACCTGCGAACCACGAGTTTTTCCTACAATCTTCGGCGGAAATTTATGCGACTCTTCACGAAGGTATCCGCCACGTTCTGTCGACGAACGGCATCCCTGCCACGCTCGCGGGTGCAGCATCGCCGACCATATCCGACGCCTGTTTCGCGAATGCGGTGCGCGCGGATGTATTGTTTAAGGGGAAGAAAATTGCCGGCGCAGCGCAACGCCGCACACGCGCGGGTTTGCTCCATCAAGGAAGTCTTCAGCTCGGTCTGCCGCGGGAAACTTTCCACGCCGAATTCGCGAACACACTGAGCGCGAGCGTTGAGCGGAAAGAATTGCAGGCCGCCACACTCGCGCGGGCTCATCTCCTCGTGCGCGACAAATATGGAACATCGGCGTGGCTTCGCCGCAGATAGGCGCTTTGCCGCCTTGTTTTGACAATATTAGGCGTCCTTCTATTCTGCGCTTGTGGAAGTTTTTGCACATTCGGCCGCACCACCCGCACCTCCGGAAGGGACTCTCGGCCGGGTGACCGACAGCGTACGCGCGCAGCTCGAGGAAGTTGAAGCGCAAATCGCGCAGCAAGCCGCCGCGTTCGATCCGGCCATCGAAGGCTACGTCGCCTACGCGATCGGTGGTCGCGGCAAACGGCTGCGGCCTTTACTCGCGCTGCTAAGCGGGGGCGCGACCGGTGGCATTCAGCGAGGCCACATTGATCTCGCCGTCATCGTGGAGCTGATTCACATCGCCACACTCGTCCACGACGACATCGTGGACGAAGCGGAACGACGCCGCTCGCAACCGACGGTAAACGCGCGCTGGGGAAATTCGCTGAGCGTGCTCCTTGGCGATTGCCTGTTTGCGCAGGCCCTGAATCTTTCGACGAATTTTGACAACTCCGAAGTGAGTCGCGCGATCGCCCGTGCAGCGCGCGATGTTTGCTCGGGCGAGATTATCCAGACGCAGCGGCGCTTCGACCTTCATCTCGGGATCGATGATTATCTGCGCATCATCGAGATGAAAACCGGATCGCTTTTCGCGGTGGCGGCAGAGCTCGGAGCGATCATTAACGGCAGCGACGCGCAAACCGCTCGCGTCCTGAAGGATTACGGGCGCAAAATCGGTTCGGCGTATCAAATTTACGACGACTGCCTGGATATCGCCGGCAACGAAACGAAAATCGGCAAGACACTCGGCACCGACTTGCGAAAAGGGAAGCTCACGCTGCCTGTGCTGACCTTACTCGGCTCTGCACCGACGATCGAGCGGGAACGGTATTGCGGTTACATCCTTAATGGAAAATCCGACGCGGTCGCCAAATTACTGAAATCGGGAGCAGCGAACGTCGCATTGAAAACGTCAATCGATGCCGGTCAGGACCTGATCAGCGCTGCGCAGGCGGAGCTCGATCGGCTCCCCAGTAACAATCATGTCGAGCCGCTGTTTCTCCTGGGTGATGCGCTCAAGGAATTGTTTGAGCAATTTCGTGCCTGACTCCCCTGCTCTGGCAGTTTGGCCAGTTTTGAACTGCTCGCGATTTCAATGACGCAGTTAAAAATTCGCGAGATGCCGGAGGCGGACCGGCCCCGCGAAAAATTAGCGGCGCGTGGCGCCGCAGCGCTGACAGACTCGGAGCTAATCGCGATCTTATTGCGGACCGGCGTGCCTGGGGCCAACGCCGTCGATGTAGCCCGGAAACTTCTCGATCAACACGGATCGCTCGGCGCGTTAAGTCGGTGCAGCGTAAAAGAGATCGCGGCGACGCATGGCATCGGCGCGGCGAAAGCTGTGCAATTGGTCGCGGCGTTCGGGCTCGGCCAGCGTCTGGCGCGCGAGAGCCTCTCTCGCCGAAAGCTCGATTCTCCGGAGTTGGTGCACGATCTTGTCGCGGCGGAGATGCGCGCGCTGCACAAGGAGTCGCTTCGCGTTATTCTCCTCGATACGCGCTATCATCTCCTGCGGATCGAAGAAGTCTCGGTCGGCAGCGTCAATGAGAGCATCGCGCATCCGCGCGAAATTTTCCGCCCCGCAGTAATCGCGGCAGCTTATGCGGTCATCGTCGTTCACAATCATCCATCTGGTGATCCATCGCCGAGCCAGGCGGACCACGGCCTAACGAGGCGTTTGGTCGAAGCAGCGGAGTTGCTCCAGATCAAGCTGCTCGATCACATCATCATCGGTGCTCCTGGCGATGGGCGTTTGCCGTATTTCAGTTTCAAGGAAGCGGGTGCGCTGTGAAAATCCACGCGACCGCGATTGTCGACCCGAAGGCGCAACTCGGCAGCGGAGTAGAAATAGGTGCTTACTCCGTGGTGGGTCCCGAGGTGATTATTGGCGAGAATACCACGATCCACTCTCATGCCGTGCTTGAAGGCGCGGTTCGCATCGGACCGGAGAACTCAATCGGTCACGGGTCGATCATCGGTGGTCTGCCGCAGGATTTGTCGTTCCGTCTGGAGACGAACAGTGGCGTCGAAATCGGAGCGCGAAACGTGATTCGCGAGTATTGCACGATTCACCGTGGCGCTATTGAAACCAGCGTGACGTCCCTCGGTAATGATAATTTTCTCATGGCCGGCGCTCACGTCGGACATAATTGCCGGATCGCCCACGGCGTTATCATCGCAAATAACTGTCTGCTCGCTGGTCATGTCCAGATCGACGATCGCGCATTCATTGGCGGCGGAACAACATTCCATCAAAATATGCATGTCGGCCGTCTTGTGATGGCGCAGGGCAGCTCTGCGTTCGGAAAAGATATTCCCCCGTTTCTGCTCGCGGGAGAACGGAATTTTGTTTTTGGCGTGAACGTCGTCGGATTAAAGCGAGCGGGTTTCGAACCGGCTCAGCGCGATGAAATCAAACGCGCCTTCAAACTTCTTTATACAAGCGGACTGAACACAACACAGGCACTGGAAAAAGCAGCGGAGATCGATTTCGGGCCGAGCGGACGAGAGTTTTTTGAATTCGTCGCGAATGCGAAGGAGCGAGGAATTCTTCCGTACCGGCACGCACCGCAGACGGGTGACTGAAGGGGCGTTTAAGCGAGGGCGAGCAGCGCAAGCATTCGGCCCGTGCGGCCTTTCTCGACGCGGTATGAATAATAGCTTTGCAGATCGCAGGCTGTGCATTTGCCGCAATCGTGCACACTTTCGACACCGGCGGCGCGACACTGCCGAACGATCTCCGCCGCGAAATCGACTTCATAATGCGGCGGTCGGATGCAGGGGCTAAGCTGGACGATCAGGTCACGCGGCTCTGATTTGAACCGCTGCGACATCAACTCGATCGCGGACGAAGCGATCCCAAGCTCAGTCCCCTTCCGGCCGGAATGGACTAGACCCACTGCGGAGCGCACCGGATCGACAATGAAAACGGCGCAGCAGTCAGCGACGTAAATTCCCAGACAAACGCCGCGACGATTTGTGATGATGCCGTCGCACTTCGCAAAGCAAAGGTCCGGCGTGACCTTGTCGCCGACGATTCCGATCGCCGTGCCGTGTACTTGCTCGGCGGTGAAAAAGGCCATCTCTCCGAGACCGATTTTCGCTCGTATCTGACGGTGCACTGAATCGAGCCGCTGGAGCGTCGCTCCTTTTTCGTGCGAAACCTCAACACCCGGCACGCGCTTCGTGAACGCATGATGGACTCCACTAATTGCGCCGAGCGACGCGAAGCGCTCAATCTGCAACACGTCCGTCTCCGCCGAACCCGCCGGAATTATTTGCCCGATGTCGTCGTCCTCTGAACGCGAACGGATTCCGTCCTGCGACCGTTTAATGGCAACGGGGTTGGTTTCGGAGCTGGAGTCGGGAGTGCATCAGTCTTCAACTTGCGACGCGTCGATGGCTCATCAAGTTGAGTGGAGTAGGTAATCTCAGTCGCCGTCACGCGATCGAATTCCGCAACGGCAGCATTATAAGTATAGAGCGCTTGCAGTCGCGTTGATTGCGCTCGCGTAACCTCCACGCGCGAGTTCAGAACTTCCAGTTGTGTGCCTGCCCCTGCACTCAGACGAGCGCTCGCGAGGCGCAAGGCTTCCTCTGCCTGATCAACGTTCTTCGCCTGGCTCTGGATCAATTCCAGTCCGCGCTCCAAGTTTGAGTATGCCTGCTGCACCTCGAGCTCGACCTGTCGAATGGCATCATCGTACGTGATTTTCGCCTCTTCGAGTAACGCACGTGCTTGTTTCGTCCGCCCGTAAGTTTGGCCCCAATCCCAGATCGCCCAATTTCCGGTCGCGCCAAAGACATAGCCGCTGCTCACGTCGCGCGGATTGTCGCTAAAGGCAGAGCTCTTGACCTCAGATCCTGCGGTCGCATTGATCTGCGGGAAAAATCCAGCGCGAGCGACACGCACGCGTTCCGCATCGGAAAGGATGGACGCCTTTTGCTGCTTCAAAAAGGGCCGCCGCTCTTTCGCGATTTCGATCGCCCTGGTCAAGGGCATGCTGCGCTTTTGATATTGCAGTTCGCCCACCGCCTCAATCGGCGAGCTGTCTCCGCGCGTGGGATCGAAATCCAGGCCGATCGTTTTCGCGAGTTGCAGCTGAGAAATTCTGTAGTTGTTCTTTGCCGCAATCAGATCGGGATATTGATTCGACAACGCGACCTGGGCCTGGAGCACGTTGAAACGCGGGACGGTGCCGGCATCAAATCGATTCTGCTGATCTTGTAACTGGCTCCGCAACAGATTCACCGACTCCTCCTGCACGCCGATCAGCGCCCGATTTAAGAGCACTTGGTAGAATTGTTGCCGCACCGTCGACACCACGAGATCAATCGTATTTCGGAATGCGTAATAGCTATTGTCCCGATCGAAATCGGCGGCGCGGATTTGCGAGACGATTCGTCCGCCGGCGAAAAGAACCTGCGTCGCCTGAATGCGCACATTGTAGGAGCGCTCGGCTGTCGAGATGTCCGAAAAAGTTGTTGTGCCAGTTCCGGTCCCGCCGCCCGGCGTGGTGACCAAGTTCGATTCAGGCCCGCCACGGTTGACCTGAAGATGCGGATCGACGTCCTGAAAGGTACCGATCGCATCCACTCGCGGGAGTGCCTCAGCACGCATCTCGATGTAGATACCTTTGTTTCGCTCGATCTCCTGCCGCGCGCGTTGAATATCCGGATTGCGTTGCAACGCCGTTTCGATGGCCTGTTGCAAAGTGAAATTCCTCGAGGTGACCGCGGATCGAAATTCGGTGCCCGCGAAAACCGGGCACGCGATTGCCGCAATGAGCATCAAAACGGTGACGGCCTGAATGTGTGTGGCAATTTTGCGCATGTGAGAAAGGACAGGGGTCGCGAATGATGTCGACGCGCCACCAAAGTTAACCGGGAAAGCTATGCAATCCGCATGCCGTCGCGAACAAATTCGTTTAAATAGCTCGGCATAGGTGTGTTACATTTTACTGTGAGAGATTTGCAATGCTACGATCTTCCCTGAATCGGGACGAAGCAGTTCCACTTTCGGCACAATAATGAAACGGTAGTCGTTACGTCTTTACACTCAGATGGAAAGACCTGAGCCTCCTGCACCGTCATTTGCGCTGGCAGAAGTCGTAAATTTTGCTGTAGATCTGCAGCCACGCCTTCTGCTCTGCATCGGTCAGATGCGACATGATTTTCATCAGGTTGCCGACCATTTCTTCGCGAATGCGGCGGACTAATGCTGAACCTTTTTCCGTGATGCAGACCATCACCTTGCGGCGATCTTCGGGGGCGCTCGATCGAACGACGTAGCCAAGATTCTCGAGCCGCGCCACCAAACCGCTCGCGGCGGCCGTCGTGTGTCCCATCTTTTGCGCAATAGCCGACATCGTCAGGACTTCCTTGTGATCGAGTGCAGCGAGGAGAAAAAACTGTGGGAACGAAACGTTGCCCGGTGCCAGCTCCTTGCACAGATTCAGAACGAAACAGCGCTGCATCTCGAGGATGATGTGGGACAACTGCTCGGCATCCGCGCGGCATGCAGCATCCTTCTTCGTTTCGAGCCGAGTCGCTGTTGCCGTGTTCAATGCCGCTTAAGCTAAAATGCTCGCGCAGGGTGTCAACCGGCAGCGCGTTCACTTATTCTAACGTGCGCACGGCCACCAGGTCGCCTGCCCGGTGGCTGGCGCCGATTGCCAGACGCAAAAGCGCGTTCGCACGACTTAAGCCGAACAACGCGTGCGATTCTTGCAGGCCGACGGGCGTGAACTTTCCCTCGCGCACCGCCCCTCGAATGTAGTGCGCGCGATCGCCGTCATTGCGAACCTCGACCGTCAAATCCGCGCGTGTCTCTTGCAGGATGAGCTCATCCGCTGATGCGCCCATCATCCGCAGAAGTGCGGGACGAACAAAAACGAGAAACGTCACAAATGCCGAGACGGGATTCCCCGGCAGCGCAAAGATCGCGCAGTTCCCGAGGCGACCGAAAAGAAAAGGCTTCCCCGGTTTAATGGCGACTCGCCACAATTCAATCTCCGCGCCCGCTCCGTTTAAAACTTCTTTCACAACGTCGCGCGCGCCAACTGACACGCCGCCACTGATAATCAGCACGTCGTGCGTCAACCCGACACGGATCGCCCCGTCTAGTTCACCTGCATCATCGCCACTGTGGCAAACCGAGCGGACTGAAACGCCCGATTTTTCCGTCATCGCGCGAAGCAGGACGGCATTGCTTTCGTAAATCTGGCCGGCACGAAGCGCTTCGCCCGGCTGCGCTAATTCATCCCCTGTCGATATAATCGCGACGCGTGGTTCTCCACCGACTGTTACTTGCTCGATCCCCTGCGAAGCCAGCAATCCCAGGGTTGACGCTTTGATTCTTTCGCCGGCAGCAAGGATTTTTTGCCGCTCACTCACGTCAGCGCCGCGGCGCCGGACGAATTCGCCGCGAGCGACAGGGGTGGTGAGTTCTATTTCATCGAGTCGTCTGACGACATCTTCCTGCATCACCACGGCGTCGGCCCCCTCTGGAATCGGAGCGCCGGTGAAAATGCGGACCGCTTCGCCGGTCTCCAGATGCAGGTGTTGATCGAGGCCGGCCGGTTGCTCGCCGATCACGCGCAATCGTCGGCCCGGTTGGCAAGAGCTCGATATCACCGCGTAACCGTCCATCGCTGAATTATCGAAGACTGGTAGCGCCAGCCGTGCGAAGACATCGCGCGCCGCGAAACGATCGAGAGTGCGCGAGAGCGCGATATTTTGCGAGTTCAGCGGCTGCACGGCGCGTAGGATTCGCGCGAGCGCCTCCTCTTCGCTCATCATGGCAGACATGTTCCGATGCTCGTCTTCTCGGCGATTGTTGACGAGTCTATTGGCGCCCCATATTCTGGCACTCGATCCGGGTGAGGTGGCTGAGTGGTCGAAAGCAGCGCTTTGCTAAAGCGCCGTAGTCCAAA
>JBDUAZ010000098.1:0-12104 GCA_040004385.1 Chthoniobacterales bacterium
ACCTCCGGTGGCACCATGGACTCCCAGGCAGCGTCGCCTGCCTGCAGCTTTACGAGCGCCTCAGGCGGATAAATCCGCAGGTAATCAGGATTGTAATCCGTGATCTCCTGGATGAATTCGTTCTCGATCAGGTAACGGAACAGCGAACTGAGATTTGACGCGACCTTGAGCCGCGTCGCCGTGATGAGTGCGCCGGTCGCCTCGTCGATCATCGGATAAACATAGAGTTTCAGCCCGCTTTTAAACATCCGGCCGAGCGCCTCGAGAATTCCGCCTTCGAGATTGAGGTAGTACTTTTCATCAAAAATTTCCATCAGGCTCGGCACGCCCATCACCAGACCGATCATGCGATTCGTGTAGCGCGCGAGGTAGCTCGCCAACCGATAATACTCGCCGAATTTCGAGATTAATACGGTCCGTCCCAATGCGCCGAGAATGTCCACGCGCGCGAGAAAATCAGCGTGATTCAATTGCCCTTCGGAAAGCAAATTCTCCAGCGTCATTTCCATCAGCACGACGAGTTCCTCTTCGGTCCGCCCGAAGTGCTTCAGGAACGCGCGACGCGCGCCGTTCAACATATCGTTTGTGGCGTAGGTGACCGGCCGGAAGCTCCCGCGCTCGACGAGAATCGCCTTTTTGTAAAGCACGTCTGCCGGTTGCACCGATTCGCCGTCCGGCAAAAACATCACCGCGTTCGTTAAGCCCTGACTCACGAGTTGCAGGCTCATCAACCGGTTATCGACATTCTTGTAGGCCGGTCCGGACAATTTGATCATGTCCACTTCGATCCGATCGGGCGCGAGGTTTTCCTGCAAGGAAGCGATCAGTTTTTGTGGCTGCGAATGATAAAACGCGCCGTAGAGCAGATTGACTCCAGTAATGCCGAGCGCTTCCTGCTGGTCGACGTTTGACTCATCCAGCATCCGGACGTGAACGATGATCTGGCTTGGTTCGCCGCGTGTTTCGGTCTGAAATCGCACGCCTAACCAGCCGTGGGATTCGTTGTGCTGTTTGAAACTGCGCGCCGCAACGGTGTCGGCGAAAACAAAAAATGTGCGTTCGCCACCCAATTTCGCGTCCAGCCGCTCCAGGAGCAGACTGTATTCGTGATCGAGCATCGTCTGCAGACGATTCCGGCTGACGTATCGATCCGCCGTTCCATAGATCGCGTCGCTAAACGTCATGTCGTACGCGGACATCGTCTTTGCGACTGTTCCGGAGGCGCCACCCACATGAAAAAACCGGCGCGCTACTTCCTGACCCGCTCCAATTTCAGCGAACGTGCCGTACTTCTTCGCGTCGAGATTAATCTGGAACGCTTTTTTATTCGTTCCCACGTCCATCTCCGCGTTCATACGCAGTCAAGATGTGAGCATTTACGCGGTTCTCAACCCGACACTTAAAACGCCGCCCGTAACGGACGTCTACATCCGCACTGCTTCAGCGGATTTCGCTGGAATCCAACCTCGAAGGTCGTTCGGCAATGCGGCGTAAATCCAGTCTCCCCGCCTGCTCAGAATCTTGATCTCGCTCCCGGGCGGAAGTTCAAGCACGGATTTTGAATTATCCGCCGTCGCCACCCGCGCCTGCGTATTTTTCTCGGTCACTATCGCCAGTCCAATTCCTTTGCTACCGGTTTCTTGCGCATAGATCGCGAATGCCGCGCCGGCGAACGCAGTCAGGACGAGCGCGAGGAACACCGTTCCGCCAAATCGTGATCGGCGCGAAAAAATGAGGATGGCAGCCATAAAAAGGCTGAGCCAAAAGGTGATCGCCGCAGCGACTGCGTATTGGCTCGTTGTCCCGCTGCCGAGGTAGCGCTCGGGACCTGTTTTTGGAAGCTCGAGGGCGCGGGCTTCATCGCGGACGACCCGCAAATTCGCTCCTGCTTCCGGATGTTTCGGCTCAAGTGCGAGCGCGCGCTCGTAGCTCAAGATTGCGCGACCGAAATCGCCAGACCGGAACCAAGCATTTCCGAGGTCGTAGAAAACGGCGCTATTAATGTTGCCGGCCCGAATGACCGCTTCGTACCCGTCAACCGCCTCTCGGAAGTGGCCGACGGCAAACTCCTGATTCGCCTTTGCAAAAATCTCGGAGGGAGATTGCGCGCCGGCCGCCGCAGACAGTATCAGCATTGAAACGAAGGCCGCTGCTAATATTTGTCGTCGCGAATTCATATGCGTAGCCGCTCAAGCAGATCGAGCACCTCCCGCCGTCGGTCCGCGGACACAGTAGACGCACCGTTTTGGCCGCCGCTGTAGCGAAGTTCATCATTGACCGCGAATAATTCGCGGAGCCGTTTGCGGGTCGGCTCGTCTGCGTTGAAGGCGGTCGCGGCCGATTCGGCGTCGACGGAGTTTGGGTTCACGTTTTTCGCCAGCGCAGTTTTCAACTGCACGACGCGGGAGGCCGCACTGAAGTAGTCCCGTGGAAGTGCATCCGTGTGACGAAGCTTTTTCTGCAGTTCCGCCGCTTCGTTTTCAAGGAGCGCGATGCGCTGCGCCTCGCGATCTCCGAGTCGAATCTCGCGCAGCTTCCAAACGATAAATCCAAGCAGCCCGAGCAATGGGATGAGTTGGACTAGCCAGAAAAGGCGTCGCGCGAAAAGGGGATGAAACGATTCGTTGACCTTGGGCAATTCGGTCAATTGGTAGAGTATGTCCTGTGTTTTGCTCGCAGGTGTCGTCGCCGGGGTTTGCGCAGGTACGGACGAGGGGTTTGCGGGTGAGCCTGCGGTGCTGGGTGCCGGCACATTTCCGCCTTCGATGTGCACGGCAATTCGATCGCTGCGCAACGTGACATACTGTTCTTTGACGGGATCGAAATACGAGAAGAGGAGCGCTGGGACGTTCTCCTTCCGCTCGTTCGCACTTAAAACGGTCTCAAATGTTTTTAGACCGCTGATTCCGACGTCGTCGTCCTGTTTGAATTGCGAGGAGGGTGGGTATTTATGCCAGCCCTTCTCATCTTCGAACGACGGCGCCGTCACGCGATCGAAATTTCCACGGCCAGAGATTTTCGCCGTGATTGTCAATGGATCGCCAACTTGAGCGCTTGTTGGTTTGGCATCTGCAACCATCGTAAAACTTCCCACGGCGCCGGCGAAACTCGGCGGCGCATTCGGCGGAAGCGGTTTCACTTCGAGCGCCGCCGCTTCGCTCTTTATTTTGATCTCGCGCGGAGCGCTCGGCGCAAAGGCCGGATCATTAAAGAAGTTATCGAAGAACGGATCGTTCAAATTAAACGGATCGCGCGGCAGGGCGCGTCGCGCGTTCGTTTGCGGGATGCGCACGACCGGGTTGACCTCGACCGGTCCGATGTCGATCTTGCCGCTTCGCGCGGGAGCAATTGCAGTTTTGAAGGTGAACACCTGATAGGACCTTCCCCGGATGGTTTCGATCGTCTGCCGCGGTTCGCGCATTTTCTGCGTCGTAAAGCCCTGGCCCGTCAATTCCACGCCATTGCCGAGCGATTCCACCGGCGTTCGCGTGTAAAATCCCAGACGGATTTCCGTTGGAATCATTTCGCCAACGTAGGCCGTCGTTTTCGCGAGGATCAGTTCGACGAATCCGATCTGGGCCGGATCCGTTGTTTCATTTCGACGCGCACCGCGCGATGAACGGCCGGCGGCATCAGCGACGTTGAGCGTCAGCTCGGGAGTGCGCATGGATGTGTTTCCTACCCGTACTGCCTGCGAGGGGATTTTGAACGTGCCCGCGCGCAGCGGCATCACGGTGTACGTGTGAATCACGCTGGTCGTGTTGGTCATGCCACGCGATCCAAATTCGATGTGCGTCTCCCGTTGATCGCCCGCGTAATGGATCTCCAGACCATCGACGGCGATTTCCTGCGGCGGAGTCGCGCTCGCGGAACCCGTCACCTTGATTTGCAATTGGACCGGCTGGCCCAGTACCGTCTCGGAGTTGTCGAGGACCGCGGTAGCCGTCGCCTCTGCCGCTATCCCGGTTGCGGATGCGCACAACGTGCTAACTAATGCGAGGATCAGTGCGGCGCGGCTGCCGGCAATTTTTTTGAGGCGAGATCGCGACATTCCTTACGGACAACTTTACCAATCGTTATAGACATGTCGCGGGGCTTTGCGTTCATCGAGTTGCACCCTTTGCTCCTCTTCCTTCATTGAGCGCAGCAACAGCTCCGCCTGCTTCTCGCTCATCTGACCTTCCTTGTCGGACTCCGCCTGCGCAACCTGCGTGTCTTTGTCCGGCTTGTCTTCGGACGCGCCTTTTACTTCTCCGGATGGTTTCTTACCGGGTGATGCCGAAGGGGCTGGTCCCGGGGACCCCCGGCTTCCTGCGTTACCACTAGAACCTGGCGTCGGCGAAGGTGAGGGAGCGTTTGTGCCATCTGCCGCGGGGGTTGGGGTCTGTGCCGGCTCCTGATCCGCGGAGCTGCCATCCTTGTCACGATTCTCCTGTTCGCCGGGGGATGGCGATGGGCTCGCGCTTTGAGCCGGATTTTGAGCCTCGTTTTCGCCTGGGGAAGGGGAGCTCGAAGCCGCCGGCGTTGGGCTCTTACCGGGATTTTTCTCCTCGTTTTTGTCTTCGGAATCCTGCGGCTTATTCTCGTCCGTGCCGTTCTCGGGCTTCTCTTTATCGCCGCTTTTGGACTGATCGGATTCCTTCTTTTCCTCTTTCTCTTGTTTTTGTTGGTCCTGGTTCTTCTCTTGTTTGTCTTGCTTCTGATCGTCGGGTTTGTTCGGCGAATTTTGCTGCTGATCCTTTTTCTGATCCTGCTTCTGTTTCTCGTTCTTATCCTGTGGTTTTGGTGATGGGGAAGGGGGAGGTGTCGGCGTTGCCTGTTGCTGCTTGTTTTTTAGTTCCTCAATTTTCTTTTTAACGAATTCGTAGTTGTCCTTTGCCTCTTTGTTGTTCGGTTCGAACTTCAGCGTCTGATCATAATGCTGCAGGGCGTTGTTCCAATCGCTCAGCTTTTTGTCGTCGACGGTTTGTTTCTCACCGCGTTCGTACAATGTGTTCCCGAGGTTGTAGTGGCTTTGCGTCTGCAAGGACCGATTTGGCGAGAGGAGCGCCTGACTGAAGGTGTCGAGCGCTTTGCCGTAGTCCTGCATCTTGTAGGCTGCAGCGCCTGCGTCGAAAAGGATCTTATCAGCCGCGCGCGCCTCAGGATGTTCCTTCAACGCGCGTTGAAATTGTTCATACGCTTCGCCAAATTTCTCGTTCCGATAAGCGTCGAGACCCGGCGCCGCGCCGAACATTGTCGAACAACTTAGGAGCAGGCTCGCAGCGGCCGCGATGAGCGCGGATTCGGTCCGGTGAACTCGAACTTTTCCCCGTGAACGCTTGCGTTCACTAATTAGGAGCGATCCCACCAATGTGAGAAACGCGATCCCCAGCGGCCATTGGTAGCGTTCGATCGGTCGACGCGACAAACGCGCGTCAATATCGCCAGCCTGCATCTTGCCGAGTCCGTCCGCGAAGAGCTTCTTCATCGTTCGAGGCCCGTCTTCGAGATGAAGGTAAAAACCGCCGGTCGCTTCCGCCGCTTCTCGCAGTCGCTTTTCATCGAGTTTCGATTTCACCACCTGCCCTTTGCTGTCCTTCACGAATGCGGTACCGCCGCCTTCCCCGGTGATCGGAATCAACGAGCCTTCCGGTGTGCCCACACCGATGGTGAAAATTCGCACGCCTGCGTCGGCCGCGGCCTTCGCGGTTTTTGCGGAGTCCCCGCTCAACTCTTCGCCATCCGTAAAGATAATCAGCGCCCGGTTGCCGATCGCGCTCTTCCCGAACGTCTGCACGGCGAGGTTGATAGCCTCAGAAATGTTCGTTCCGCCTTCCGGAATCGTGTTCGTGTCCAGATCATTGATCGAATCCGCCGCCGCTTCATAATCGATCGTAAGTGGGGCCTGGACGAACGCGCGACCCGCGAACGCGATCAAACCGACGCGGTCGCCTTGCAATTCATTAACAAGATCTTGTGCGGAGAGCTTTACTCGCTGCAATCGGTTCGGCTGCACATCGTTCGAGAGCATGCTTCGTGAAGTATCGACCGCGAAAATGAGGTCGAGACCTTTGCGTTTCACGTCTTCGAATGTGTAACCCCACTGCGGTCGGGCGAGCGCGACCACGGCACACGCAAATGTTCCAAGCAGAAGACCAAAGCGAATTCCTCGGCGAAATCGGTCGACCGCCGCCACCAGATCCGGCAGCAAGCGCGGTGAAACAAACTGCGCGAGCCGCAGTGAGGCGCGCCGCTCGGCCTGCACGAACAACAGCGCGAGCAGTGGAAGGGCAGCCAGGACCCAAAACCATTGTGGAGCTCCGAAGCTCATGAAATGGAGTAAAGTGCGTCCTGCTCGAAGCGACTCATGGGAGTTTCTTCCAACGCGTTTGCGACAACAGGATCTGCGCGATCAGCAACCCGCATCCGGCCATGATGCATGCTGGAAAAAGCTCTCGGTACTGCTGGTACTTTTTTACTGCTACGGTCGTTTTCTCCATCTTGTCGATGTCACGAAAAATTTGCTCGAGCGATTTAGTGTCGGTCGCGCGAAAGAACTGACCCTCCGCGATTTTCGTGACCTCTCTCAGTCCCGCCTCGTTGAATTGCACCCGCTGATTTTGGTAGAGCACGTTGCCGCGCATGTCCGTCAACGGCCGTCCGTTTTGGTTGTTAAACACAGGCGCGGGCGCGACGCCATTTATGCCCGCACCGACTGCATAAAAGCGGATCTTCATCGCTTTCACCGCTTCTGCGGCGGTGTTCGGCGGTATTTTGCCGGCGTTGTTCTCACCGTCTGTTAACAAAACAATGGCGCGACTCTTCGAACCCTTGTCGTTCAGTCGATTTGCCGCGGCTGCGATGCCGGATCCGATTGCGGTTCCATCCTCAACCAGACCTGTCCTCACGCGCTCCAGGTTCTGCAGCAGCCAATCGTGGTCGAGCGTCATCGGGCTCACGACGTAAGGCCGGCCCGCAAACGCAATCATCCCGATCCGGTCGTTAGGCCGGCCCTCGATGAACTTTCGCGTCACTTCACGGACGGCGTCGATCCGCGTTGCTGATTCACCGCCGATCGTGAAATCTTTCGTTAACATCGAGCCGGAAACGTCCAATACGACCATTATGTCGATGCCACTCGCTTGCACCTGCGTAAGACTTTTGCCAAGGCGCGGTCGCGCCATTCCGATCGCAAATGCCGCGAGTGCCAAAAGCAGGAGCGTGCGCAATATTTTTCCGGCACGCGCGGTGCTCGATTTGCCAAGCGACTTCAGAACGGTAGTCGAGGAGAAAACCAGCGCTGCGGCCGGGCCGCGTTGCCCTCGCAGGTACGCGACTGCCGGAATCGCGAGTAGAAGCAGCAAAAAAAGCGGCTGATCGAACGACAATGCCGATCCCGCCGGCAGCCAATTATGCAGGGTCAAGTTTTCCTCCTTGCACGAACTGGGTCGCTTCCTCGAGAAGGCGCCGACTGTCATGGGTTGTCGCGTCGTAGCGGGCGAACTTGATCAAGTCGCAGCGGTTCAGGAACTCAGCGAGCAACGACTTCTCACTTTCCGAGAACCGAGCTGCCTTGGCGACGGCGTTTAAAAACTCGACGGACGTTTGTCTCGTCGACGGCACGTCGTACTGCTCCGTCACGTAGCGCCGCAAGATGTCTGAGACGCGGATGCTAAATTGGTACGGGTTCATCGTCTCCAACTCCGTTTCGATAAGCCGTAGCTGTCCCAGAGCGGTGTCGCGTGCGGTGGGCACCGGTTTCGGACGTCTACGGGCGCGAAGGATTAGCCAGACAACGAGACCAAGAAGCAGGAGCGTCGCAAAAACTGCGACAAAAATCAGCCACACCGGGACGAGTGAATAATCGACCGGCGGCGCGATGTCATGAAATTCTTCTGCGAGGAACAGATGCATACGTTCGCGAATTCATCGAACAGCGAGACGCCGCTCGCGTTGCTTAAAGAAGGAGCGGAGCGCGGGAAGGTAGTCTTCGTCGGTGCTCAGCGAAATTGCGTCGATATTATTACGGCGCAACAATCGGGCGAGCTCGATGCTGTTTTTTTCCGCCAGCGCAGCAAAGCGGCTCCGTGCGGAACGGTCGCGCGTATCGATCTCGATCTGCTCCCCTGTCTCGGCATCTTCGAGCGCGATGATACCGACGTTCGGCAGCACTTTTTCGCGTTCATCCTGAATGTGAATCGCGATGAAATCATGCCTGCGACCGCTGACAGAAAGCTCACGCGAAAAGTCGCCAGTTTGAAAATCGGAAACAAAGAAGACAACAGCGCGCCGCGTCACAACCTTGTTTAGATAATCAAGAGCCAGCGCCGGATTTGTGCCGCGGCCCGCTGGTTTAAAAAACAGTATTTCCCGGATCAGGCGGAGCGTGTGCGACCGCCCTTTCTTTGGTGGAATAAACAACTCCACGCGGTCGGTAAAAAGAAGCAGCCCCACCTTGTCGTTATTTCGAATCGCGCTGAAGGCGATCAGGCATGCGACTTCCGCCGCAAGCTCGCGCTTTGACTGCAACGCGCTGCCGAAATTTCCGGAAGCACTTACGTCAACCACAAGGACGACCGTCAGTTCGCGTTCCTCGGTGAATTTCTTTACAAATGCAGTGCCGAGGCGCGCCGTGACGTTCCAGTCGATCGCGCGGATCTCATCGCCCGGCTGATACTCGCGAACTTCATCGAAGTTCATGCCGCGACCCTTGAAAACGCTGTGGTAATCTCCGGCGAAAACCGTTTGCACAAGTCCTTTTGTTTTGATCTCGAGCGCGCGGATCTTCTTCAGGATCTCTGCCGGCGTTTGTTCCATTCGCGTCATCTCACCTGTTGGTTTCCACGATCGGGTTCCCGACCGGCATCATGGCACCGGCAGGCCAGCGAAGATCCGCTCGACGATCGTTTCGCTGGAAATCGATTCCGCCTCTGCTTCGTAACTGACAATAATGCGGTGCCGCAAAACATCGGTGCCAATGCTTTTGACATCCTGCGGCGTGACGTAACCGCGACCATTCAGGAACGCGTGAGCCCGCGCCGCGAGTGCCAGATAAATCGTTGCGCGCGGCGAAGCGCCGTAGCGAATCAGGCCATCGAGTTTCAGATTATAGGACGCAGGTTCACGCGTGGCCCAGACGACATCGACGATGTAATCTTTAACGCGCTCGTCGATGTAGATGCCGTTTACCACCGCGCGCGCGTTAATGATCTGCTGCGGGTCTACCACGGGCGAAACGTTGAGGTTCGGCGCGGAAGTCGCCATTAGGTCCAGAATCTGCCGCTCCTCAGCCTTAAGCGGGTAACCGACATGCAGCTTCAGCATGAAGCGGTCGAGCTGCGCTTCCGGTAACTGATATGTGCCTTCTTGCTCGAGCGGATTTTGCGTCGCCAGCACGAGAAACGGATCCGACAACGGATACGTCGTGTCCCCGATTGTCACCTGCCGTTCCTGCATCGCTTCGAGCAACGCGCTTTGTACTTTTGCCGGTGCGCGGTTAATTTCGTCGGCAAGGATTAAATTCGAGAAGAGAGGGCCGAGCTTCGTCGTGAATTCGCCGGAGCGCGGGTTGTAAATCAGCGTGCCGATTAAATCCGCGGGTAAAAGATCAGGCGTAAACTGCAGTCGCTGAAAACCGGTCTGAATGCAGGCGGCCATCGTTTTTACCGTAAGCGTTTTGGCGAGTCCCGGCACGCCCTCCAGCAGGATGTGACCGTTTGCGAGCAGGCCGAGTAGAAGTCGATCGACAAGATATTTTTGCCCGATCACGACGCGCCCAATCTGTTCGCGCAGCGCCGGGATCCATTGGCCGAGTTCCTGTACCTGCTGCGTGATTTCCTGCGTCGAGTTCATTTGGAGTGGTGAGACATGTTGAGCGGGAGAATGTTCGATCAAACCCAGATCAGTCGGACACGCTCCCACGCTTTTCCGGACGCAACAAACGCGGCCGCAATCAGCTGGTAGCAGTCTCGCTTCGCGGCCGACAGGTCAGCAAAACCGGCAGCCCGGAAAACGGGGCCGCGGCGCGGATGCGATGCTCGAGGTAGCGCGCGTAATTGTCGCTCAGAAGATTTGGCTGATTTACGAAGAGAATGAATTTTGGCGGCTCAATCGCACATTCCGCATCCCCGCTCGCCTGCGCTACGTAGAATAACTTCAAGCGTCGGGTGCCGATCGTCGGCGGCGGACTTTCCGCGAACGCTGCGCGCAAGAGGCGATTTAGCACCCCCGTCCCGATTCGCACTTTCGCTGCATCTCGGATGGCGCCGATTAAACGGAACACCTGATCGACGTTCTCGCCGCTCAACGCGGATGCGACAAGGACCGGAGCGTAGGAAAGGAAGAACAACCGTTCTTGCGTCTCGGTGGCGATCTTTTGCATGGCGGACTTTGCGCCACGGGCAGGCTTCACGAGGTCCCACTTATTTAAAATGATAAGGCACGGTTTGTGTCCTGCCTGAATCAACCCCGCGATTTTTTTATCCTGCATTGTAACGCCGCTCGTCAGGTCGATGACGAGAACACAGAGGTCCGCGCGACGAATCGTCCGCTCGGCCCGCATGACACTGAATACTTCCACGGAGCTGGAATGTTTGCTCCGCGCGCGCATCCCGGCGGTATCGATGAGGAGGAATTCTTCGCCGTCGCGCTCGTAGCGAATGTCGACGGCGTCCCGCGTGGTGCCCGGAATTTCGCTCACGAGCGTTCGCTCATCGCGCAGAATGGAATTTATCAGCGACGACTTGCCGGCATTTGGTTTGCCGATAATCGCGAGGAGCAAACCATTTTCGGTTTTGGTCTGGCCGCGGCGGTTTTGATGTTGGGTCTCGACGCTCGATTCGAGGGGAAGCAACTTGTCGACCTCTTCCAGCAATCCCGAAATGCCGCGGCCATGGGCCGCGCTGATCGGGACGGTCGCGCGAAAATTCAGTCCCGCGAAATCAGTCTCAAGGTCTTCGTGTTTGGGATGATCGACTTTATTGACAACGAGAACGACGGGCGTGCGCGCCCGCCGCAGAATTCGCGCCAACTCCTGGTCGACGGGAGTGAGACCATGCTGCGCATCAACGACGAACAAGATGACGTCGCTTTCACGCATCGCGGCATCCGCGGCATTCCGCACTTGCGCGGTCAGCTCAGTCTCGCCAGCCCCCCCAATGCCACCTGTGTCCCAGACCGTGAAAGGCCGGGTTCCTCGCGTGCATGGAGCAGCCAATCGATCGCGCGTAATGCCCGGTTGATTATGAACGATGGCGATGTTTCGCCCCGCCAGCCGGTTGAAGAGCGCCGACTTCCCGACGTTCGGCCGGCCGACGATTGCCACTGTGCCCGCGCTGTCTGTGGCGTTGCGCGGGCTCATGAAAGGCGATCCGAGAGAGTTAACCCGTCAGCCGACTTTCGCGTTTGCGTGTCCTCCGGCCTGCAACTGTCGCACGCCGTCCATCACATAGATGATGCCGGAGACAAGCGTGAAGAAACCGGCGGCGCCGACGACGTAAAGCAACGGCAGCGAACGGAGTTGCAGCATTACCCAGGCAATAGCCGCCATCTGCAGAACAGTGGCAACCTTACCAGTCCAGCTCGGTCGCACGTGTACTTTTCCGTTTAAAAGATGAAGCAGAACGCTGCCAACGAGGATCACAACGTCACGCGAGATAACGAGCACGGGAAACCACGCCGGGAATTTTCCGTACTCCGGATCGTCGGGGCTCCAATTGCTAATGCTAAGCGTGATGATTCCGCTAAGCAGAAGGCCTTTGTCTGCAATCGGGTCCAGGATAACACCGAGCGAGCTGCGCTGATTATAGCGGCGCGCGACGTAACCATCGAGTCCGTCGCTCAAGGCGGCGGCAAGAAATACCGCGATCGCTGCGTAACGCTGCCAGGCCAGAGCTTCGTCTCGCTGGATACTTTGACCGTAATAAATTGCGAGCGTGACGAACACCGGGATCATCAGAATTCGCACGACGGTGATTTTGTTCGCAGTCGTCATGAACGTTCGTTATCTCTGAAAAGTTGAGAGGCTCGCGCGTGAAGTTGCAAGTGCGAATATAGCGCGGGGCGGCGAGCCGTGAAGTTGGTGACAGAAAACAATTTGGTCTCGAAGAGCGCCCGCGTAAGAT
>JBDUAZ010000039.1:0-36591 GCA_040004385.1 Chthoniobacterales bacterium
GCCAAATGTCGCCAAGCCGAATTCCTCGTGCGTGACGCGGGCCGCACAATCGACCTCGCTCTCATGGACGACGACGGCAATTTTGATCTCGGAGGTTGAAATCAGCTGGATGTTGATTCCGGCACGCCCCAGGCAATCGAACATCCTCGACGCCACGCCTGAATGCGACCGCATCCCAATCCCAACCACACTCAGCTTCGCGACTCCATTTTGCACCGAGATCCGCGACGCCCCAATTTCAGCGACTACAGGCGCTAGGAGCTTTTCGGTCTGCGGAAGTTCTGACTCGTGGATCGTAAAGGAAATGTCGGTGGTGTCGCCTTCAGACACGTTTTGCACGATCATATCAACGATCACATTCGCGGCGGAAATCGCCGTAAAGACCCGCCCTGCGACCCCCGGCTGATCAGGAACGCCTACAACAGTCACCTTCGCCTGCTTCCGATCAACGCTGACACCGCGGATGACGACGTCCTCCATGTTCGGCGTTTCTTCCTTCGCGAGCGTTCCCGCCTTGGGGTTGAGGCTCGAGCGCACTTCAAATTCTACGCCAAACTTCTTTGCGAACTCGACCGCGCGAGATTGCATCACCTTCGCGCCTGAGCCGGCCATCTCGAGCAGCTCGTCGTAGGCGATCTCATCCAGCTTGTGCGCGTCCGCGACCAGGCGTGGGTCACAGGTAAAAACGCCGTCCACGTCGGTAAAAATCTGACAGACGTCTGCGCTTAAGGCGCCGGCGAGCGCGATTGCCGTCAAGTCCGAACCACCGCGGCCCAGAGTTGTCGTCTCGCCATCGGGCGACTGACCCTGAAATCCTGCGACAACCACGATGTAGTCATCGGCGAGGAGCTCGTGGATTTGCTTCGGCGTAATGTTCGCGATCTTCGCCTTTGTATGAATGCGATCGGTCAGGATCCCGGCTTGCGCGCCACTTAACGAAATAGCCTTACCGCCGAGCGCCTCGATTGCCATTGCGACCAGCGCGACGGCCGCCTGCTCTCCAGTGGCGAGTAATACATCCATCTCGCGTTCCGCCGGATGTGGTGAGGTTTCGCGCGCCAGCTTGATGAGATTATCGGTAACGCCAGCCATCGCCGAAATGACGGCGACGACGCGCGAACCTTCGCGCTGCGTTTCGAGCAAACGTTGCGCGACGTTGCGAATCCGCTCCGGGTCAGCAACGGATGTGCCACCGTACTTTTGGACAATCAGACGCATGAAAACTTAGTCGCCGGGCGGCAATCGCTCCAGCGCCATGCTTGTGCGCTATGATGCGGCGATGTCAACTTCGACCCTGTCTTTTATAGGCCGATCGCGCGCAACACATCACTTTCGTTCGCTGCGATCGGCTTGATGTCGGTGAGCGGAATCGATTCTGGATCTTTCAAACCGTGTCCGGTCACCGTGCAAACGATGATGCTTCCTGTGCGGACATTCATGAAAGAAAGAGCCGACTGACTGTCCGCCTCGCAGCATTTGAATAGCCCCGCGATCGAGGCCGCGCTTGCCGGCTCCACGAAAATTCCTTCATTCCGCGCCAGCCATTGTTGTGCGGCGAGGATTTCGGCATCGGTAACGATATCAATCGCTCCTCGAGACTCGTCGATCGCGCGCCGCGCTGATTTCCAACTCGCCGGATTCCCGATCCGGATTGCCGACGCGACCGTTTCCGGTGCTTCGATGATTTTGTCATGAAAGATCGGCGCCGCGTCCGCTGCTTGAAAGCCAACCATCGCTGGCAGAAGCGATGTGATCTGCGCATCTCGATATTTCCGATAGCCTTCCCAATAGGCGGTGATATTTCCCGCGTTGCCGACCGGGAGCAGGTGGAGGTCCGGTGCATTGCCAAGTTCATCACAAACTTCGAATGCCGCCGTGGTCTGGCCCGCTATGCGGTCCGGATTGATCGAATTAACTATCGCGAAATCCGGTCGCGTGCCGATCGCGCGCACAATCCGCAGTGCGGTATCGAAATTACCTTCGATCGCGACGACACTGGCTCCGTACGCGATCGCCTGAACCAGTTTTCCGGAGGCGATTTTGCCCGCGGGAAGAATTACCGCGCAGCGAATGCCCGCACGCGCGGCGTAGGCGGCTGCCGATGCCGAAGTGTTGCCGGTAGAGGCGCAGACGATCACGGCGATCCCCTTCTCTACCGCTTTCGAAACAGCGACCGTCATGCCGCGATCTTTAAATGAACCGGTGGGGTTCAGGCCTTCGTATTTGATGAACACCCTGCAGTCCCGTCCCACTTTTGCGCTCAACCGCGGTGAATAAATCAACGGCGTTCCACCTTCGCCTAACGACACGACCGGCGTTGTCTCAGCGACCGGGAGAAATTGACGATACCGCTCGATCACTCCCCTGCCCCGCATTCCGATTTGGTGCACAGGCGTATCCATCACCAAGTCTCTATACCGAATTTGGATTCGATGCATGCGTGGAACGCCCGCCTCACCATTGCAAAACCTGCGCGTAACGGGGCGCGAAAGCCGTTGCAAATCCCATCCTCCTGTCTTCCCTTAGGAGCGCGTTCCTACGCCGACCTTGATTACGTTTCGCTATGCCCGAGCTGAGCAAAAAAGATAAACTTCGCCTCCTCACTATTCTTCTGGAGAGTCGGCACGGCGATCTGCGCGAAGAGAATCTAAACCGGCAGGGCAAAGGCCATTTCCACGTCTCCGGGATGGGCCACGAAGCCCTTGCCGTCCTCGCCTTTGCGATGAACGACGGCGACTACGTCTGCCCGTATTATCGCGATCGCGGTCTCGTGCTCGGTCGCGGAGTCGCTTCGCGCGAACTCGCGCTCGATTATTTTGCGAAGCGAAAAGGCCAAAGTCACGGGCGGCAGATGCCGTCGCATTACAGTTACGCCGAGCGCCATATCTGGAGCGTGCCGACGCCGACCGGTTCGCAACTACTTCCGGCATGCGGCATTGCCTGGGGAATCACACTCGATAACAAGCCGAACGTTGTAGTGGCGACAATTGGCGACGCCGCAACGCGACAGGGAGATTTTTTCGAAGCCGTTTGTTTCGCGAAAGAAAAAAAACTTCCGGTGCTCTTCGTCGTTGAGGACAACAAGTACGGCATCAGCAGTCCCACGCGCAAAATCAATCCGCGTGCGCTGGATGTTTTGCAGCCTAACGACTGGCGCGAGATCGACGGCGCGGATTGCCAGCAAGTTTATGATGCGGGTGTTGAGGCATTCGACTCGATGCGCGCCGGTAACGGTCCCGCATTTTTTTGGGTAAACATGGAACGCCTCTCAAGTCACACGAGCAGTGACGATCAGAAACTTTATCGCAGCGCCGAGGAGCTTCAGGATTTGGAGAAAGGCGACCCTCTTCGCGCCTGGAGCCAGCGACTCATCGCCGAGAAAATTATTGGCACGGAAGAATACGAGAAGCTGGATAAGGAAATAAAGGAACGAATTCGCCAGGAGTTTGTCGAAGCCGATCGCGCGGAAAATCCGACCGCGGACGAACTCGAACTGCACGTCGTCGCGGAATTTCCTCAGCTCGACGATGAGGTGTTGCCCGCGGGGAAATATCGGATTGGCGATACCGTCAACAAGACCCTGCGTCAGGGTCTCGAGAAAGATGCACGACGCATTATTTTCGGCCAGGACGTAGAGGATCCGAAAGGCGGCGTGTTCCGCCTGACGCAAAAGCTGTCGACCGAATTTCCGAAGCAGGTTTACAACTCGCCCCTCGCCGAATCGACGATCCTGGGTGTGGCCTGCGGTCTCGCTTCCTACGGAAAACGGCCCGTGTTCGAGCTGCAGTTTATTGACTTCATCGGACCTGGTTGGAACCAGCTCGTGACGAATTTGTCCACGCTCCGCTGGCGATCGTTTGGAACCTGGACCTGCCCCGCCGTGATCTACGCGCCCTACGGCGCGTACTTGCCGGGCGGAAGCCTTTGGCACAGCCAGGCGAACGAAGCGGCGCTGGCCCACTATCCTGGAATTAATGTCGTGATCCCGAGTACGCCGGAGGACGCCGCCGGGCTCCTCTGGACCGCGATGCACTGCGAAGATCCGACGATCGTTTTGATTCCAAAGCACTTGCTTTGGGCCGAACACGAATCCGCTGAACCCATTCGCGCGGTGCCGCTCGGAGTGGCGCGAAAAAGGAAGAGTGGCTCGGACGTTACATTGGTGGCTTGGGGCAATACCGTCGAGAAATCACTCGAAGCGGTTGAGCAAATTGGCAATGAGGTCAGCATCGATCTGATCGATCTGAGATCGATCGTGCCGTGGGATCGCACCGCGATCGAAGAATCGGTTCGGCGGACCGGACGGCTCATTGTCGTGCAAGAGGACAGCGAGAACTGCAGCGTCGGCCAGATGATTATTTCGCACATCGCGGCGATGCCGGACGTTTGGAGCGAGCTCGCCAGTCCGCCGATTCTCGTTAGCAAAAAGAATGTGATGATCGGCTACAACCCCATCTACGAATATGCGGCGCTACCGGACGTCGAGCGGATTGTCGCCGCGGTGAAGACCGCCATGTCGATGCGGGGAGAACGCGTTGCATCAGTCTCGTCGCCGGAAAGTATTGCGACTTCGATCACAAAGTCAGATGCAGAGCAAAAACCGTCACGGACGACCCAGCAACGCGCGCAGAGCGTGACGGTGCCGATCATGGGCGAAGGAATTCGCAACGCGAAAGTCGTCGCATTGCTGAAAAACCCGGGGGACCCGATCGAGCTCGACGATCCGTTGTGCGAAGTGGAAACCGACAAGGCGGTCTACCCTATCGAGTCGTCGTTCGCCGGCGTAATGGGTGAATGGAAAACGGAAGTCGGCGCGACAGTCGACATCGGCCAGGAGATCGGCACCATTTTAAGCTCGGAGTCGTCGTGGGCCGATCAACTTGAAAGCGCGGCGGACACTTCACCAGATGGTGTAGCTGCCGCTGTCACAGCGGCAGAGGCCAACGGCGCGAAACCTGACCCAGCGCAAACTGTGGCGGCAGGCGTGTCGCCTGTAAAACCCGGAGGCCCGCAGCCGGTACGGCTGCCACCACAACGCAAATCGCCGGCAATCGAACCAGCCCTCTCCCCTACGATCACGCGCCGTCTCGGCCGGGTCGTGCCCGCGAATCTGCAAATCGACGCGCGATGGGGTGGTATTAGAAAAGCTCGCGACGCAGCAAAAAAAACTGATGGCAAAAATGCGGCATCGCCTTCGGTAATGATCGCGTGGGCGGTCGTGCGCGCGATGGAAAAACACGCTTCATTCCGTCGCATCATGCTCGAAGACGATTCGATCGTAGAGAACGAGGAGTTCGATCTCGGCGTTGCTGTCGCGCTGGAGGGCGATCGCCTCGCAACTGCGGTCGTCACTCACGCAAACGCGCGCGACTGGCCCGACTTCGTGCAGCGTTACAATGAGACGGTGGAAGAAACCCGCGCCGGCCGCGTGGATGCGGTAAATGCGCCGATTGTAATCAGCAGTCTCGGAGCGTTTGGAGTGCGCGCGGCCGCTCCCATTGTGGTGCCGCCATCGGTCGGGACCCTTTTTGTTGGCTCGGCGCATCACGAGATCTTCGGCGACGGCAACAACAGCAAGCCGGCAGAAGTGATAACGCTCTCGCTCACGTTCGACCATCGTGTTGTGAACGGCGCGGGTGCGGCGAGCTTCGTCCACGAAATTAAAGAGCAGATTGAGAATTTCAAAATCCCGAGTGCCGCCGCAGTTCGTCGTGCATAAGCGCGAATACTTCACTCCCGCCGTATTTGAATCGACGCGACTGCGTGTTGCGTTCGTGGCCGTCATCACTTGCGCGGCGTCGTTGTTAAACGCTGAAACGCCACGGGCATTACAGCCCGAAGATTTCGCCGCTTTGCGGGAAGTGAATGAGCCGAATCTGTCGCCCGATGGTGATGCTGCGGTTTACATCGTTAAAACAGTCGACCTCGGCAAAGACAAGCAGGCAGCGAATTTGTGGCTCGCGAAATGGGACGGCTCGGAAAATCGCGCGCTCACCTTCGGCCTGGAAAAGCAAAGTCATCCGCGCTGGAGCCCTGACGGTAAATGGATCGGCTTTTTATCCGGCCGAACAGACGAGAACGAAAACGATCAGCTCTGGATTCTTTCCAGCCGCGGCGGCGAAGCGGAACGGATCACGGAAATCAAAGGGAGTGTCGATGACTTCGCGTGGTCACCTGATTCGAAACGCATGGTGCTGGTGATTCACGAACCGGATCCGCGCGAGCCGGAAGCGAAGGAGAAAGAAAAGAAGACCGTTCCGCCGCTGGTGATCGATCGACTTCATTTCAAACAGGACATCGAGGGCTACCTCACCGCCCGATACTCGCATTTGCATCTCCTCGACCTCGCTACGCGCAAGATGGAGCAGCTGACGAGCGGCGCGCACGATGATGTTCTGCCGGCATGGTCTCCGGATGGCGCCGACATCGCATTCGTAAGCAAACGTGGCGATGATCCGGACCGCTCGGAGAATTGGGACATCTATATTGCCGCTGCGCGCGCCGGCGGAAAGGAGCGCCAGCTAACCACTTCACCCGAAACGGACGCGCATCCGGATTGGCAGAGCGCTCCAGCGTGGAGTCCAGATGGCAAAACCATTGCCTACATCCACGGCGGCGATCCGAAGATGATCGAATACGCGGTGCATTCGCTCGCGACCATTCCAAGCGCGGGCGGGGAGGCGCGAATCATGACGGAGAAACTCGATCGAAACGTTACGCAGCCCCACTGGTCCGCCGACGGCAAATCAGTTTTTGGTGTGATCGAAGATGATGGGGCACAATATCTCTCGCGCATTCCTGCAGCGGGCGGGGCACCGCAGGCGTTCGTAGGCGGACGACGAAAAGTGAACGCCTACGACGTGGCCTCGAATGGCCGCGTCATTGTGCTCGCGAGCACGCCAGAGAGGCCGCACGAGATCTTCGCTGCCGAGGGTGCGGGGTTACGTTGCCTCTCGAAACAGAATGACGCTTTTCTCGCCCAAGTTCGAATCGCGGGTGTCGAAGAAACGAAGTGCAAGAGCTTGGACGGGACAGACGTTCATGGGTTCGTCTTGCGATCGCTGGATCCACCTTCGGCGCCAACAAAGGCACCCGCGCTACTGCGTCCGCATGGTGGCCCGCAGTCGCAATATGCGAGCGAATTTAACTTCGAAGCGCAACTCTTCGCTGCGAATGGATACGCGGTAATTTTGCCGAACCCCCGCGGCTCCACGGGTCGTGGCAACGATTACGCGATGGGCCTTTACGCGGACTGGGGACATCGCGATGTGGAAGATGACCTCGCTGCCCTCGACGACGCGATTGCGCGGGGCATTGCTGATCCCGAACGCCTCGGCGTTGGCGGGTGGAGCTACGGCGGCATCGCGACTAATTATTTGATTGCTACGACGACGCGGTTCAAAGCGGCAACGAGTGGCGCCTCTATTTCCAATGTGACTGCGGGTTTTGGAACAGATCAATACATACGCGACTACCAATATGAACTCGGACCGCCATGGAAAAATCCGGAGGCCTGGGCACGCATTTCGTATCCATTTCTCCATGCCGACCGCATCAAGACTCCGACGTTGTTCCTCTGCGGCGAGCGCGATTTCAACGTGCCACTACTTAACAGCGAACAAATGTACGCCGCCCTGCGCAGCCAGGGAATTGCAACTGAGCTCGTGATTTATCCCGGTCAGTTTCACAGTCTCAAGAAACCGAGCTACGTGATCGACCGTTACAAACGCTATCTCGATTGGTACAGGAAATGGATCGGCGCTACGCACTAGCGCCCCTGGCGAAAGCATAACGCGCGGCGGCTTTGCCCGCCTGCGTTCCTGTCGAGAAGCAACCCTGTAAGAGGTAACCGCCGGTCGGCGCTTCCCAGTCGATCATCTCGCCGGCGACAAAAACGCCGGGCAATCTGCGCAACATCAAATCGTCGTCGAGTTCGCGCCAAGCGACGCCGCCGGCGGATGAAATCGCTTCGGCAATCGGCCGGGGCTGTTTTAGTGCGAGCGGGAATTTTTTGATACGAGCGATTAGCTGCTCGCGATCCGCCGCCAGATCTACGCAAAAGGTTTCAGCGAGCGCGATTGCGGCATCGTTCAGCTTCCATGCAGCGAACCAGTCGCCTTTGTCCGTCAAATGTTCGCTCCGTTCCAACAAAACGTCCGCGGAGAGTTGCGGCTTTAAGTCGATTTCGATCCTCGGTTCCGGCATCGTCCTAAGAGTGTGGCCGAGGCGGTAGATCGCGCCCCCTTCCAAACCGTAGCGCGTGATCAGAAGCTCCCCTGAGACCGTTTCGTTTCCCGCGGTGACGGCGAGATTCTTGAGTGGCATTCCTTCCGCGCGCGCGAGGAATTCCTGCGGCCAGTCCACCTCCCATCCGCAGTTTGCTGGCGACCACGGTGTGATCTCAATGCCGTGCGCGGCAAGAACCACCGGCCACCTGCCATCGGAACCAGTCTCGGGATAGGATGCCCCGCCAAGCGCAAGAACGACAGCAGCGGCAGTCAGCTCACGCATTCCATCGGTTGTTTCAAATCGTACACACCAGCCGACGGGCGAAGCCCTTAATTCCTGCAGGCGCTGGCCCATGCGAAACTCCACGCCGTGAGTTCGTAATCTCTCCAGCCATGCGCGAAGAAGCGCTGCCGCTTTTTGCCCACGCGGAAAAATGCGTCCGCTGGTGCCGACGTAGGTGTCAACGCCAAGCCCGTGCACCCATTCGCGCAACTCGTCCGGCGAAAACTGGCTTAACAAGTCGCGCCAGCGCTGAGGCTCATCGCAATATCGTGCAGGAAAATCCTTGAGCGGTTCGGAGTGCGTGAGATTCAATCCTCCCCGGCCTGCGATCAAAAACTTCCGGCCGGGGGAACGCTGCGTATCGCATACGATGACTTTCGTACCCGTCTCGGCCGCGACTTCGGCGGCGCGCAATCCGGCGGGACCGCCACCGATGATGAGCACAGAAACGGGATCCCCTACCATATTTGAAACGTTAGCGCGCTTCGTTCCTGCTGGCGACGTGGCGCGAGTGGCGATCCACTCCGGTTAAGGCGAGATTCGTTCGATGAAATCGGGTTCGCCACGATCGATTATCCACCTCGATATGGATTGTTTCTACGCGGCGATCGAAGTCCGTGATCGCCCTGCTTTGAGAGGCAAGCCAGTCGGGGTCGGTGGAACTCGCGACCGCCGCGGCGTGCTCACCACGTGCAACTACGAGGCGCGCGCCTTCGGCATTCGCTCCGCCATGCCCACGTTCATGGCTCTGCAACGCTGTCCGCATCTGATCATGGTACCGACGCGGTTCGACGTTTATCGCAAAGAGTCGGCGGTGATCCGCGAAATCCTGCACAGCTTCACCGACCTGATCGAGCCGCTCTCGCTGGACGAGGCCTACCTCGACGTGACAGCGCATCCCGGTGTACCGGGAGCATTAGCGCAGGTGATTCGTGATCTGATTTTTAGAAAAACGAAGCTGACGGCGTCCGCCGGCATTGGCCCGAACAAGCTCATCGCAAAAATCGCAAGCGACCTGAAGAAGCCGAACGGCCAGTACGAAGTGAAAGCCGCTGACGTTCCGGAATTTATCGCGCCGCTGCCGGTCAGTAAGCTATGGGGCATCGGCAATGTCACAGCGCAAAAGCTGGAACGTCGCGGAATCATGATCTGCGCGGATATGCAGCGGTTGTCGAGAATTGAGCTGCAGGAACTCTTCGGAAAGTTCGGCGTCGAACTTTACGATCTCTGCCGCGGGATTGATCACAGGCCGGTCGAGCCGAACCAGCCGCGAAAGTCGCTCAGCACCGAAGAAACATTTTCGGCCGACCTGGAAACGCTCGAACGTTGCGAAGAGAAATTACCGGAGTTGTTCGAAGAGTTAATGGCCGATCTCGCGCAAAAGGAAGGAGCCCGAACCGTCACGAAGATTTTTGTGAAGCTAAAGTTTAGCGACTTTGCTCGCACAACGGTTGAACGCGCCGGGCTTCCGCCAACACTCGACTCATTTCGCGCGCTCCTTTCGGAAGGTTTTGCTCGAACAAAGAAAAGTGTGCGTCTGATCGGTCTCGGCGTGCGTTTTGCCAGCACCGGCATTTCGGACGCTCAGCTTCCGTTGCTCTAGTTGCGGCTATTGCGGTGCCCACTTCGGCGGCCGCTTCTCTAGAAACGCAGCGATGCCTTCCCGCGCCTCTTTTGATTCGCGGGCTTCCATATGGTGGCGCAACGCGGTCTCGATATCTTCCTGCACCGAAGTCGAGCAAAGCTCCTCGAGCAAACGTTTACTGCTCGCGAGCGCGCCCGGCGCCCCCTGCAGTATGGAAGCGATCAGCTTTTGCACCTCGCCGTCGAGCTCGCCAGGCGGAACGACGCGATTGACGAGCCCGATCTCTTTTGCACGATCGGCGTCGATTAAATCTCCGGTGAAGAGAAGCTCGCGGACGTCGCGTTCGCGCAGTTGTCGGCGGAGGAATGTCAGGACCAAACCGGCGACAAGTCCGCGTTTCGCTTCCGGGTAACCAAACTTTGTCCGCTCGGCTGCGACGACGAAATCGCAGGCGGACATGATTCCGGCGCCGCCCGCAACCGCTGCCCCATGCACGGAAGCGATCGTAATCAGCCGCGTTTGACTAATCGTCAGCAACGTCTTCGCCACCATTTCGGCGGAGCGATGCGCTTTTTCCGGTTCGCCGGCTTCCTGCAAATCGAGCCCGGTGCAGAAGGCTTTCCCTGCGCCGCGCAAAATCAGCACTCGTTGTTCGGCAACGGCGGAAACGGCATCGATCGCGTCGCAAAGTTCCGTCATCAACTCGATCGTGAGGGCGTTGCGTCGCTCCGGACGGCTCAAGGTAAGACGCGTAACTTGCGGCTGAGGCTTATCGACGAGAACGGTAGGCATGCGGGTTGAGGCCAAGGTGAAAGTGCAAGTTTCTTCGCTACCCTCAAGATAACAAGGTTCAAGGGCGCACTGAATGAAAGAGGTAAAAATCATCGAGTGTCCGCGCGATGCCTGGCAGGGGCTTCCGCGCCAAATTCCCATCGAGACAAAGGTGCTGTATCTCCGCGCGCTGATCGACGCCGGCTTCCGTCACATCGATGCGGCCAGCTTCGTCTCGCCCCAAGCGGTGCCGCAAATGGCCGACAGCGAAACGGTGCTCGAGCAATTGGCGCCCCCCAATACGGTCGAGATCATCGGCATCGTCGTGAATGAAAAAGGCGCGGAACGTGCGATCGCGACCGGAGTTATCAGCACGCTTGGCTATCCATGTTCGATCTCGCCCACGTTTCTACGGCGGAATCAAAATCAATCGCCCGAAGAAAATCTTACTGTTTTGGAAAACATTCAAAAGCGGGCGCGGGAGAATGGGCTTGAAGTGGTCGCTTACGTTTCGATGGCGTTTGGAAATCCGTATGACGATCCCTGGAGCGAGGAACGACTGATTGAGATGTCCGCGGCCATCACCGGGCTGGACATTTGCTCGATCTCGCTGGCGGATACGGTCGGCGTAGCGACACCCGAATTGATTTCCAAAACGGTGGCAGCGGTGATGCGTCAGTGCGGTAGTTATGACATCGGGGTCCACATGCACAGCGAGCGCGGCGAGGCGGAAGCGAAAGTGCTGGCCGCCTACGACGCCGGTTGCCGACGCTTCGACGCGGCTATGGGCGGGATTGGCGGTTGTCCTTTTGCGCAGGATCGACTGGTCGGAAACATCGCGACCGAAGAAGTGCTGCAAGCGCTGACGAAACGCGGTGTGCAGTCGGCTCTGTCGCGCAAGCTGGAAAACGTCGCGATCCTCAATGCCGAGATCAGCCGCGACTTTTCGGCGTAACGATTAGACCTGAACGACGCCAGTGTGGAAACGCGCCTTCGGCGTGGGCCGGGAAACGTAGGAGAGCAGCCTCACGAGCACCTCGCGCGTTTCGTGCGGTTGAATGATCGCATCGACCCAGCCGCGGGCCGCGCCGTAGCGGATGTCGGTTTGCTCTTCGTAAGATTTCTTTACGTTCGCGCGCAGTTCTTCCAACTCTGCCGGCGAAGATTTTTTATCTCCGCGATCTCTCGCGCGCGCGAGCACGCTGAAGACCGTGTCCGAAGCCTGCGCGGCGCCCATGACGGCGTAACGTGAGTTCGGCCACGCAACGATGAAGCGCGGATCGTAGGCCTTGCCGCAGAGCGCATAGTTGCCTGCGCCGAATGAGCCACCCACCACGACCGTGATTTTTGGCACGGTCGAGTTGCTGACTGCATTCACAAGTTTTGCACCGCTGCGAATGATTCCGCTTTGCTCGGCGTCGCGTCCGACCATGAATCCGGTGACGTCCTGGAAGAAAATGATCGGCAAGCCGGTCTGATTGCAATCCATGATGAAGCGCGCGGCCTTGTCTGCACTATCGGCATAGATCACGCCGCCCATCTGAATGCCGTCCTTCTTCGTGCGAACTTGCATCCGTTGGCTTGCGACTATACCAACGGCGCGACCGGCGATCCGCGCGTAGGTCGTCACCAGCGTCTTGCCGTAATCGGCTTTGTACTCGTCGAGCGAACCCTTATCGATAATGGACGCGAGAAGGTCGCGCGCGTCGTAGGGCTTATGACCGTCGAGGCTGATCAAATCATAAACTGCATCTGGTTTTTTTGCTGCAGAGCCAATCGCGTTTTTCTGCGTTTGTTTTGCATGCTCTGCTTCCGGCAGCAAACCGACGAGCGAGCGCAGACGCTTGAGGCACGAGAGATCGTCCTTCTCGTAAAAATCGACAGTACCGCTTATTTCGGAATGCATTTTCGCGCCGCCAAGCTCCTCCGCTTCGATCACCTGTCCGATCGCAGCTTTCACGAGAGAAGGCCCCGCGAGATAGAGGCCACTGCCTTCCGTCATCAGGATTTTGTCGCAAAGGACCGGCAGGTAGGCCCCGCCGGCTACGCAATTGCCCATGATCGCGGCGAACTGCGGCAGGCCGGCAGCGGAAATCACGGAGTTGTTTCGAAAGATCCGGCCAAAATCATCTTCATCGGGAAAAATCTCGTCCTGCATTGGCAGGAAAACGCCGGCTGAATCGACAAGGTAAAGAATCGGAAGCGCGTTTTCGAATGCAACGCGTTGCGCGCGGATCAATTTCTTCGCAGTTGCCGGAAAGAAAGCGCCCGCTTTTACGGTGGCGTCGTTCGCGATGACCATGCACGGAACGCCCGCGACTTCACCGATCCCCGCGACAGCGCCCGCGGCGGGAATGTTGCCCCACTGCTCGTACATTTTGTAAGCAGCCCAAAGGCCGATTTCGAAAAATGGTGAATTCTTGTCGAGGAGGCGCGCAATTCTTTCGCGCGCCGGAAGTCGTCCCATTTTTCGTTGCCGATCCTGGCCTGCCTTACCGCCACCTTCACGCAGAACCGACTCCTGTTTGGCAATGCTCGCGCAGCGCTCGCGTAGAGTATCGGGCGACGGCGGAGCAGATGCAGACATAAACGCGAAGGACGCTTACGCTGCGCAGACGGGGGAATCAAGCCCCCGGCCGGGACGACGCCGATCGATCCGCTCGATTGTCAGCGTCTAGTAAACGTCGTTTTCGGACGGATATCCCGAGTCGCCGCGGATCGAGCGAAGGCGATTGCGACTTCCGCGCTCGGATTCTGGGCGGTTGATGCGTTCGAGCGCAACTTTCACCAGCAATGGAACTGCCGCGAGCGCGCCGACCGATACCAGCGCGATCGCCGCCGCCTGGCGAACGGGGCGCCTGATTTTATCGGCGATCAACATCCCGATACCTAATCCGAATGCGGTCCGGGTGAGCACAAGCAAACCGTCGAGAGGGATCTGCTCGGCGGTTTTTGGAATGGATATCGAGAGGGACATCGCATATCGTTATACGTCGCGATTTAAAAAAGGAAACGGGAAATTCTCGCGACCCGAGCGATCGCGTTTGCTGGATCGATCCGCACCGTTAACATGCCAAATTCGATTTACACGCTCATCCTTGCCGGCGGGAGCGGGGAGCGTTTCTGGCCACTGAGCCGGCGCGCTAAGCCGAAGCAATTATTGAAGCTGGTATCCGAGCAAACGCTGCTCGAACAAACCGTGAATCGTCTTAACGGACTCGTGCAACGCGATCGCATTCTGATTCTAACGAACGTCGATCAGGAAGCCGCTGTGCGTGAATTGCTCCCTGATTTTCCTGCGACGAACATCATCGCAGAGCCGACAAAGCGCGATACAGCAGCGGCGGTTGCGCTGGGCGTGGGCTGGGTCGCGGCGCGTGATCATTCCGCCACGATGGTCGTGCTTCCGGCCGATCACGTGATCAAGAACACGAACGCATTTCAGGAAACGGTCCGCACCGCGGCGACCGCGGCGGAAGAAACCGGCGCCCTCGTGACAATTGGCATTAAACCGACCTGGGCATGTCCCGGCTTCGGTTATATCGAAGAAGGAGCGACTGTTCGTCTGACGAGTGCAACGCCGAAAGAGGCGATTCATCAGGTGCTTCGCTTCCGCGAAAAACCAAATCCGGATCTCGCAGAATCATTTCTGCGTAAAGGAAATTTTCGCTGGAACGCCGGTATGTTTGTCTGGTCCGTACCAAGCGTTCTCAGTGAATTCAACCGGCACACTCCGGAGCTCGCGAGGTTCATCTCGCAGCTTCGGGCGCCGGAAAATTTCGAAACGACCGTACGCGAACGTTTCAGTAAATTGCCAAAAATTTCCTTCGATTATGCGATCATGGAAAAAGCCGACCGCGTGCTGGTGGTAGAAGCGAGCTTCGACTGGGATGATGTGGGAAGCTGGAGAGCAGTCGCCAATTATTTTAAAAACGACCCGCATCGTAATTGCGCGAACTGTGAAATCACTGTGCTCGATGCAACAAACAACATCGTCTTCGGCGAAAATAATCTGAACGTCGCGCTCCTCGGTGTGCATGATTTGATCGTGGTGCGGACATCCGACGCCGTATTGATCTGCCATCGCCACGACGCGGAGAAGATCAAAACGCTCGTGGCCAAGCTTCCACCGCACATGCAATGAGCGCGTTCGTTGTTCGCAAGCGAATTCTTGGGATTGATTTCGGCCGCGCGCGCATCGGCGTTGCGGTGTCGGACGAACTTGGAATGCTCGCGCACCCGGTAGAAACGATCCCGACGAGCCGTGGCAACCCGGCGACGCGAATTTGCGAAATTGCTGCGGAAAAGAACGTCGAGCGTGTCGTCGTAGGGCTACCGCGGCACATGAGCGGTGCATTGGGCGATGCGGCGGCCGAAGCTCTCGCCTTTGTTGAGAAACTGCGCACCGCTCTTCCGTGCGAAGTAGTTACGTGGGACGAACGCTTGACGACTGTTGCCGCGAATCGCGCGTTGCGCGACAACGGGCAGAAGACGCGCAATTCGCGCGGCATTGTCGACCAGGTGGCAGCGCAGATGATTCTGCAAGGTTATCTCGACGCCTTGCAGGACCAGCGCGATTCTGAAGCCCGGAATGATTTCCGGTCCGGCCAGTAAATGCCCGCGCGGCTGAAAATCGTCATTTCCTACGACGGCGCGACCTTCGCTGGATGGCAAAGCCAGCCGCAGGGCGACACGGTTCAAGACCGACTCGAGGCGGCAGTGCAACAGATCTGTGGAATGCGCAGCGGGGTCCATGGTGCGGGTCGGACCGATGCGGGCGTGCACGCGCTTGCGCAATGTGCCCATTTTGATGCGCCCGACCGGCGTTTTTCGCCGGCGCGTTGGATCTCAGCGCTAAATGCGCTTCTTCCGCCACAGATTCGAGTAATGCGGGCCGTTTACGTTCCCAAAACTTTTCACGCTCGTTTTTCCGCTTCCGGCAAGGTCTACCGTTATCGCATTTGGACCGGACGGGTATTGCCGCCTTTCGAACTCGGACGCGCGTGGCACGTGGCAACGGAATTGGACTTGGGCAGGGTTACATCTGCCGCTCATATGTTCGCCGGCAGACATGACTTCGCTGGGTTTGCGGCGAATCGCGGCAGACGTGTGGAGAACACTGTGCGCACGCTCCGCAGCATACGCGTGCGCCGCGTGGGAAGCCTTCTCACGTTGGAGTTCGATTGCGATGGTTTTCTCTACAAAATGGCGCGGATGCTGACAGGCTCGATTATCCGGACTGCGATTGGCAAGGAATCGATGCGCGATATTCGCGAGCGCCTCTCCCATCCAGTGCGCTCCGCGAACGGACCTCGATTCGCGGCCCCAGCCGACGGGCTTTTTTTGGTCCGGGTGAAGTACTGAGGTTGCTTACTCGTTTCTACCGCCGGCAAACGCTCTGCTCAAATGGCTCCTCAATCCCCCGATCAAATACCTCCACTTATAAAGTAATATCAATGTATAAAATGCTGTAACACAGGATATTCTCCAGAATGGCTTTGAATGAAATAAAGAAGCTAGCTGCGGTGCGCCCGATAGGCTTTCGCGGGGGCGGAAGCTGTTCGCTTTACGCGTCGATCTCGGTGATGCGGACGCGCGATAGCACCTTTTCCAAAATGATCGAAACGGATTCTTCGACGCTTTGGCTCTCCGTCGAAACGACGATCTCGGGATCTTGGGGCGCTTCATAAGGCGCGTCGATTCCGGTGAAGTCGAGGATCACGCCTGCGCGTGCTTTTTTGTAGAGCTGCTTCGGATCGCGTTCCTCGCATATGCGCAGAGGGGCGTCGACAAAGACCTCGATGAATTCGGCATTGCTTTCGAGCGCGACTTCACGCGCGCGTCGTCGATCATGCCGGTAGGGCGAAATGAACGCGGTAATGACGACGCATCCCGAATCGGCCATTAATTTCGCGACTTCGCTCACGCGCCGGATGTTTTCGAGGCGGTCTTCCGGAGAGAAGCCAAGATTTGAATTAAGGCCGTGCCGAATGTTGTCGCCATCGAGCACGTATGTGTGAATTCCGAGACGGAATAGTTCCGCTTCAAGACCTTGTGCGATTGTTGATTTGCCCGCGCCTGACAATCCGGTTAGCCAAACGACAGCACCCCGATGTCCCTGCCGGGAAGCGCGTTGTCGAGCGGTCACTTTGCCCTCGCTCCACGAGATATTTTTGCTCTTCGCAGATGTCCGGTCGGTATAGAGGCCGTCGAAAATTATTCCACCCCCAGAGATTCTTCCTCCGTCTAGAAGCACAAAACGCCCGAGTGATGGAACGCGATCATGGTTATCGGCCACAAGCGTTGCTCGTGTTTCCAGCGTCACGCGGCCTACTTCATTTCGCGCAACCGCCTCCGCCTTATCGGTTATGATCTTCAGTGTCGCGCTATCCATGATGCTCTCGATCGTGGCGACGCGACACTTCATCTCCTGCGTTGCAAGACGCAACGTGTACTCTGCGCCATGATGCAGCGGTTTCACGCCTAGCCAGAAAAGGTCGGCGCGCAGGCGGTTCGTTTCAATCGGTGTATCGTGTTGGTGCGAGGCAACGTAGCCGCGTTCGACGAAAATTTGCTCTGCAAGCGTGATGCCGATTGAATCGCCGGCCACAGCGTCGTCGTCTTTCGGAGCATTCCATCGCTCGATTGTCGTCACCACGGCGAATTTGTTCGCCGGCGAAAACACGATCGAATCCCCCACCCTCAATTCACCGCTCTCGATCCGGCCCGCGATGATGCGGCGCTCATCGGAACGATACACATCTTGTACACAAAATCGCAGCGGCTGTCCGAGTGCGTTTGTCGGCGTCAGAAACGAATCGATGGACTCCAGAATCGTTCGGCCTTTAAACCACGGCATGGTCGCCCGGCCGCGCTCTGCGACGTTTTCGCCCGTCTTCGCGCAAACCGGAATGTAGGTCGACGCTTCCAATCCCAGGCTTCCGAGAAACTCGCGGTATTCCGACTCGATCGCGGCAAAGATGTCGGCAGAGAAACGGACGAGATCCATCTTATTTACCGCGACGATAATTTGCCTGATTCCGAGCAAACTCAGCAGATATGCGTGCCTTCGGCTCTGCTCGCGAACGCCTTCGTTCGCTGCAATCACCAGCACCGCTGCGTCGGCCGTCGCAGCACCGGTGATCATATTTTTCAGAAATTCCTTATGCCCCGGTGCGTCGATAATTGCGTAGTCGCGCACGGCTGTTCGAAACGGAATTTGGGTCGTATCGATGGTAATATTCTGGGCCTGTTCTTCCAGCAGCGCGTCGAGTAGAAAGGCATACTCGAATTCCACCCCTTCCAATTTGCAGACGCGTTCGATCGCCTCCATTTTCCCTACCGGTAATGATCCTGTGTCGTGAAGAATGCGACCGATCAACGTCGACTTGCCGTGGTCCACGTGACCGACGAACACGACCTTTAGACGTTCGGCGAGGTTACTCACAAAAAACCTTTCGCGCGCAATTTCTGCATTGCATTACGCTCGTGTTGATCCTGCGAGCGTCCTGCACGCTCGCTCGTGTGAGTAGTTTCCAGTTCCGCTATAATCTTTTCGATGGTCGTCGCGGTGCTCGAGATCGGGTGCGTGATCGGGCTGCAGCCTAACGAGCGGTAGCGTTTGCCTTCTCGTGCGAAATACATTTGCGGAATCGGGATTTTTTCGCGCGCGATGTAGCGCCAGATATCGATCTCAGTCCAGTCAAGCAACGGTTGGACGCGAACGTGTTCGCCGGGTGCCGTTCGAGTCGCAAACTGTCCCCAAAATTCTGGAGGCTGATCTTTGTAATCCCACTCGAACTGCGCGTTACGCGGAGAAAAATATCTCTCTTTTGCTCGCGTCGGATCTTCGTCGCGGCGAATTCCCGTGATCAACGCATCCCACTTGTATTCGGTGAGCACTTGCTGCAACGCAACAGTCTTCAGCTCATGCGTGACCGTAACCGGATCGTGCGTCTCGTAGCCGATCCCTTTTGCGCGCGCATCGGTGTTGATCTTAACAATGAGATCCAATTTGTAGTGTTGTCTCGCCCACTCGCGAAACAGCAGCATTTCGGGAAACTCGTAAGTGGTATCGATATGAAGAATCGGGAATGGAATTTTTCCGAAGAACGATTTGCAAGCGAGCCAGATCAGGACGTTCGAGTCTTTGCCCATGGACCACGGCATCGCGATGTTTTTGAAAGAGCGAAAGGCCTCTCGAAAAATAAAAATGCTGTGGTTCTCGAGATGATCGAGCTGTGTTCGAGGGTCAGACATCGGTGCGTAAGTTCCGTTTAATACATTCGCGAGTGGGCACCCGCAATCCCGGGGTCGCTGCGCCAGGGATTTTCCTTGCGCGTAATAGGCGCAACTTTACTCTTTCACATGCGCGAAATTCATCCCGCGGCCTACGATTCAAAGATCGAAGGCAACGTTATTTTCACCCGTCTGGACGCGGCGATGAATTGGATGAGGAAGAATTCTCTGTGGCCGATGCCGATGGGCCTCGCCTGTTGTGCGATCGAGCTGATGGCGACGGCTTCGGCACGCTTCGATATCTCGCGATTCGGCGCTGAGGTAATGCGATTTTCGCCGCGGCAATGCGATGTGATGATCGTAGCCGGCACGGTCACGTACAAAATGGCCCTGGCAGTAAAACGTATTTACGAGCAGATGCCGGAACCAAAATGGGTCATTGCCATGGGGGCATGCGCATCGACTGGCGGGATGTATCGTTCCTACGCCGTTTTACAAGGCATCGATCAACTGTTGCCTGTCGATGTCTACGTTTCCGGTTGTCCGCCACGGCCCGAAGCTCTGCTCGAAGGTCTGATGAAGCTGCAACAAAAAATTACCGGCGAGCATTCATTCGTTGAGCAGAAGCGCGAGCTGCGGAATCAGGACAACGCCGTGCCGGCATGACGGGTCAGCAACTTCTCGAATCGCTGGGCCAGTTGCTTGGCGAAAAGATTCAGGAAAAAAAGGAGTTTCGTGGCGAAACGACCTACCACATTCGCCGATCCGATTTGCAGGAAGTCGCAAGAGTTTGCAAAGAGGATTTTTCGTTCGATTACCTCCTCGATATTTCGAGCGTCGACAATTTCGGTTCAGATCCCCGCTTTGAAATTGTCTACGAACTTTACTCGATGAAGGTTGCCGTCCACCTGCGGCTGAAGGTGCAAGTCTCGGAAGACGACGCGACGGTCGCGACAGTTTCGCATATTTGGCCTACGGCAAACTGGCACGAACGCGAGGTCTACGACATGATGGGTTTGCGCTTCAACGGACACCCCGACTTACGTCGGATCCTGATGTGGGAGGGATATCCCTACTTCCCGCTGCGAAAGGAATTTCCGCTCGAAGGCTTGCCAAGCGATATGCCGGACGTTGCATTTAGCGCGAGCGCGCCGCTCGAGGGTGGACCGTTCGTTACAGTGCCAGGCACCGCGACTACCAAGGACCGCGAGCCTCGCGCGCGGCGGCCGGCTGCCGCTGAGTAGTCGTTAGGCTGCCGTGGTTGTGATCAAGTGGCTCCTTCTCATTGTGGTATTGGTGCTCGTCGCCGTCTTCGCCGCGTTTGTCTGGACGCAGTTCAATTGGCACCCGCTCCCGCGAAGTGCGCATGCAAACCGAATTCTCGTTGAAAAGAGCGCGCGGCGCCTGGTGTTGTATGACAGCGCTGATTATGTTCTGAAAACCTATCGTGTCGCGCTCGGTCGGTCGCCGATCGGAACGAAACATGAGGAAGGCGATTGTCGCACGCCGGAGGGAATCTATTTGATCGATGCGCGGAATGAGAAAAGCGATTTCCATCGCGCGCTCCACATCTCGTATCCTGATGCGAACGATCTTGCTTCGGCTGAGCGACGCGGCCTCTCAGCCGGGGGCGACATTATGATTCACGGATTGCCGAACGGCCGCGGCTGGCTGGGCGCATGGCACCGGCGCCGTGATTGGACGGCGGGCTGCATTGCGGTCACCGACAAGGAGATCGAAGAAATATGGCGCGTCGTCGACGATGGCACGCCGATTGAGATTCGGCCCTAACTGATCAGCCACCGTCTCTGAGCGATATCGCGCCGCGAAGCAATTCCGAAAACGTCTCCACCGCCGCTTTTCCCGTAGCCAACACGTCAATGTGACTTAACGGCTCCGCGCCCATTCCCGCTGCCCAATTTGTCAGACACGAAAACGCTGCAAGCTCGAGTCCCAATGCCCGTGCCTGGATCGCTTCCAGAACAGTCGACATGCCGATCGCGTCCGCGCCAAGATTTCTCAACATGCGCACTTCAGCCGGCGTCTCATACTGCGGCCCGAGCAGTCCGGCATAGACGCCTTCATTCAGGATGAGCTGCCGCTCAATCGCGACGCGTGCGAACGCCGATCGCCATGCCGGGGAGTAAGCATTGCTCATGTCGATAAACTCAGGGCAGGCGAGCAGCGGCGTCGTACCCGTGAGGTTTAGGTGGTCGCTGAGCATCATCCAGGTTCCCGGTGCGAAATTTTCGTTCGCACTGCCAGCGGCGTTCGTGAGGATCACGCGTTTAACACCCGCTTCCGCCAGCAAGCGAATCGTCGCCGTCACTTCTTGTGCTGTGCGGCCTTCGTAAAGGTGGACGCGCCCTTGTGCATAGATCACCTGCCTGCCTGAAAGCTCAGCGAGGACGAACTTGCCGCCGTGGCCTTGCACGACCGGCTTGGGCAGAACTGAAAACTCTGCGAACGAAATTGCCTGCTTCGCCGGCGCTTCGTCCGCGAGACCGTTCAACCCCGATCCAAGAACAATTGCAGTTCCCGCGCGCCAATCCCGCAGACGCTGAACCGCGGCTTCGCTCACGATCGTTCACGCAGCCGACACGGGCGGCGCCGAAGCGGGCTTGCGTGAAGCGACCATCACATCTGGGCGAAGCGCTTCGTCGCGCGCTGAAAGCACTTTCGTCTCGTGCTTCGGATAGGCAATCCGAGTGTGCAGCATTGTCATTAACGTAAATCTAAAACGCTCTGCGATCGTTGTCAGATCGGCGAGCGTGAGAGGGCATTCGTCGAGCTGGCGGTCGGCGATTCGCTGGGCGATTAAATCATCCACGAGCTGCTCGACCTTTTGCGGTGTCGGTTTCTCCAGACTGCGGGAAGCGCTCTCGACCATGTCAGCGAGACTGATGATGGCGCTCTCGCGACTCTGCGGCTTCGGCCCGCTGTATCGGAAGCTCTCTTCCCGCACTTCGGGAATATCGTCTTCCCGCAAGTTCAGGATCTTGCCGCCGGCGCGCGCATCGTCCTGCCGCTGCTGGGCGCGCTTGTAAAAGTAGTAAACGAGCGACGTGCCGTGGTGTTCCTGAATGACATCGATGATTTGGCGGTTCAGTTTATGTTTCAGCGCGAGATCCACTCCTTCTTTCACATGCGCGATGATAATCAGAGCGCTCATTGTAGGCGCGAGATCGTCATGAGGATTGCGCTCGAAGTTCATGTTTTCGGTGAAGTATTCCGGTTTCACCAATTTGCCGACATCGTGAAAATAAGAACAAACACGGCATGCGGTCGCGTTCGCCCCGATCCCTTCCCCTGCGGCTTCGGCGAGATTCGCGACGACCAGGCTGTGGTGGTATGTGCCCGGCGCCTCAATCGTCATTCGCCGCAAGAGCGGGTGATTCAAGTCTGAGGCTTCAAGCCACGATATGTCGGTCGTGATCTGGAAGAGATGCTCCAGCATCGGGAGAATTCCGCCAACAATTGTCGCGGTCAGAATTCCGTTGCCAATCGCGAACGCGCTCTCAATACCGATCATTTTCCAATCGTTCGCCATCAGCGAAAAAAGATCGATAGGGCCGATAATTCCGAATGTCAGCGACAAGAGCCAGATGCTGATACCGACGCCGAGTCCGGCGCGAATGAGTCGACTGCGGCGGCGTACTTGGAGCGTAAGGTAAACAGCGGTGAATCCACTAATCAATCCACAGACGAGCAAGGGCGCATCGATTTTACCAAACAAAACGCTACTCCAGAGACTCACGAAGACCGCGGCATATAGCCCGTGGTTCCTACCCAGCAGAACACTGAGGATGAGAGGCGCGAAGGCATACGGTGCGATGAGGGAGCCGGTTTCCGGCCGCAGGAATGAGTAGCTGCCGCTATTACACAGGACGAGCACCAGCTTCGTCGTCGCCAGTTGTGTAAAAATAATCCCAAAGACGAGAAGAAGCCGTGAGCTTCGGAGAAAAGTGTTCGGCTGATTGATCCAGAGTTGGGTCACGGCAGTAACGAAAAACAAAAGCGCGATCACGAAGTTTTTCGTCGGTTCCGGCTGTTGCCCGCTAAAGATCAAGGCGGCGAGTCCCGCGACGAAGGCGGCAAAGATGAGCGCCTTGAAGTAGGGGGCATATTCAACGCTGCGCAGGAGTTCGTTCGTCGCGCGTCTCCGCCGCGTCTTGGGAGAGGCAAGGCCGCGCTTCACGAGCCGACTGCGTTTAAGAAAATCAAACATCTGAAATTACTTGCGTTGGGCAGCCGCAACATTCGCGGGCGAGCGATGCTGCTGGTAGGCGTTAATAATCGCACGAACAAGGTCATGCCGCACAACGTCGCGCTCGTTAAAATAAGTGATCGAAATGCCCGGCACAGATTTCAATGCCTGCAGCGCTTCCACCAACCCTGAGCGCTTGTTCGAAGGCAAATCGATCTGAGTGACGTCGCCCGTCACTACGCATTTCGAGTTCTGACCGATTCGCGTCAGCAACATAAACATCTGCTCTGTGGTGGTGTTTTGCGCTTCGTCGAGAATAACAAACGAATTCGCGAGCGTACGGCCTCGCATGTAGGCGAGTGGCGCGACCTCGATCGTTTGCCGCGCGACCCAGCGCTCAATCTCTTCCGGCTCGAGCATGTCGCGCAATGCATCGTAGAGAGGCCGAAGATATGGCGTGATTTTTTCCTGCAAATCCCCCGGTAAAAACCCCAGCGCTTCACCCGCTTCCACAGCCGGCCGCGTTAAGACGATGCGGCTCACCTGTTCCTTCTTCAGGGCGGCGACAGCCATCGCAACAGCGAGATACGTCTTGCCAGTGCCGGCGGGGCCAATTCCGAAGACGATGTCGTGCTTCTGGATCGCCTCCACGTAGTTTCGCTGGCCTAGCGTCCGAGCGACGATCGGAGGCTTCCGCGAGGAGGTCGTAATCTTTACGTCGACAACGTCGTTGAGGTTGTCCGCCCGCGCCTCGGTTACTGAGTTCAATGCGTAACTAAATTCGTGCTTGTGTATATCGACGCCCTTTTGTCGCGCTTGCTCGAGCTGGTCGAACACGCGCTCTGCGCGATCCAGTTGACCCCGTTCTCCTTCGAGCCGTACCCAGCCTTCGCGCGTCGTGACCTTGACGCCGAGCGAATCTTCGAGCGTTTTCAGAAGTTTTAGATCGTTCGCGTAAAGAGACTGCAGCGCACGAGCGCTTTCAAATTCCAGCGTGCGTGTTTCGGTCATCGCGCGGCGAACCTAAGGGCCGCCAGTGTTATGGTGCGTCGGCCCAAAGCGGCAATCGGCGAAGCGGATGAAATGCGCGATAAAGCACTTAACGGAAGCCGTAGACAAGCGCCCAGTGAGTACGCTCTTCTGAAGATTCTTCGATCTCGACGATGATAAAATAGCTGCTCGTGGTTTTCGGCACGACGTGAGCTCCGGCGAAGTGTCCTTTCTGCCAGCCATCCGATTGCTCGGCGAGTTTTCCCTCCGCATCGTAAACATGAACAGAGACTTTCGCTTTCTCAATTTCGGTGCCTAGCCAGAACCAGTACTCGTTTCCTTTGAACAACTGCTGGCGGACAGCTTTCTTTTCGCCGGCAGCCAGGTCGCCACCCCAATAATCTTCACGCACCTGGAAGCCTTCCTTTATATAAGGTTCGGCGGCTTGGAGAGCGAAGGACTGCGCATCGTCAACCGACGCACGAACACCGGCAATTAGGACGACCGAGAAGGCAAGAAAACAGCCGGCCCGCAACATCGACTTTATAGAGGCGCCCATCAGAACTTATTGGGTCCGGGTGACGATCGCGTCGTCCAATTTCGATGTGATCTCGTTGATTCGCTTCACGGCCGCCGGGGAGATGTGCGTATCGCCTCCGACGTCTATGAGCGGACGCACCTCGACGAGAGCGGCGTGAATGTCATGGAGGAGCTTAAGGTTAAATTCCGGCATCGATTGCAAGCGTGTTTCGAAGTAGCTCAATAAATCAGGCTGATGCAATAATTCCGCGCCGTCGGCGGAAAACCGTTTGTTTACAACCGCTGTTAGCACTTCCGTCCCACGCAGCCACCCACCGAGGCTGACCAATTGGGAAAGCTTTTCGTCATGCACCTCATTCATCGCCTGCTGCACGCTGTTTTGGGTGCGATCCAGCTCCTGCCGGACACTGCTCCAGTTTCGCTTGTCCGCCGCTTCTGTGATCGCTTTTGCATGCGGAGTGATGGAGTTGCCCACGCCGATGCCTTTGGCAAGGCCGAGGACGCGCTGGCCGATTTCCTTTACCGTTGGCGCATCTTCCGCTTGCACGGCGATGAATCCATCCGCAATCACCGCGCCGAGAAGCAATGCTATTCTGGGACGTTCGGTGAAGTTGCTCCCTTTTTCGTTACGGACGTATTCACGCCAGTTGACGCCCCCCAGCTTGTTCAGCGCACCGAATACTTCGTTGGGTAACGGGACGACGACATCTTCCACCTTTTTTGAGAGCTGTTTGACGTCGATGTGTTTTGGAGCTTCCGCTGCATGAACGCAGAGGCTCGAAGCCGCAATTACCGCGACCGTGAATTTGGAAAACTTAGCGAATGAGATCATCGGCAAGCTTCGACTGTTGATTTCGCATTCGTATTCAGGATTAATGGGGAGTCTAAGCAGAACTTTACTGCGCACAAATTTCGGCTGCTCAAGATTTTGACTCTCCTGAATCGCACGAACTTCGCACGGCGGCGGCATCTCGCGCGATTTCTTTTCCTCCGGGTCCCGACACCACGATGACGCCTAAGAGACTCAGTGAGATTCTCTCACACGCGTCCAGCAAGCGCATTCTCGTCGTGGGCGATCTGATGCTAGACGAGTTTGTCTGGGGAACAGTCGGACGAATTTCACCCGAGGCGCCGGTGCCGGTGGTCGAGGTAACGGGGGAAAGTTTCTACCCGGGCGGGGCCGCGAATGTCGCGCGAAACCTCCGCCAATTTATTGAAACGGTGGCGGTCGTCGGCCTGATAGGCAATGACCGCGGCGGCCGACAACTTCAGGAACTTCTGCAGGCGGAACGAATCGAGGCCGACGCGATCGGCGACGCCGATTTTCAAACGATCGTAAAAACCCGCATCATCGCAAGGCAACAACAGGTGGTGCGCGTGGATCGAGAGCAGGTTCGAGCGCCGTCGCCCGCGCAGATCAAACACGCCACAACGCAGGTTCGCGATCGTTTGCCAAACATCGACGCGATTATCTTTGAAGATTACGGCAAAGGCTTTTTGACAGCCGAATTTGTGCGACAGATTTGCGACGACGCTGCAACGGCTGGAAAAATCGTCACCGCCGATCCAAATCCGCGCCATCCGCTCGAGTGGCGCAATGTCACTGCCGTGAAGCCGAATCGGAATGAAGCGTTTCTCGCCGCTGGAATACCATGGGAGGCGGCCATCGAGCCCGCTGCAAACGACAAGACCTTGATGGCCGTCGGTGCGGCACTGCTCGAAAAATGGGACACTAAATTTCTGCTCATCACATTGGGCGAACAAGGGATGATGCTTTTCCAGGCCGGCGAGCCGCCCCATCACATACCCACAAAAGCGCGGCAGGTATTTGACGTCTCAGGCGCCGGAGACACTGCGATCGCGCTCTTCACGCTCGCGCTCTGTTCCGATGCGTCGCCGATCGAAGCCGCAGAAATCGCCAATCACGGGAGCGCGGTGGTAGTCGGAAAGCTGGGAACGGCGACCGTCACGCGCGATGAGCTAATCGCGAATTTCCATGACGACGGTCAGGCCTAACGAGAAGTCTCCTGCCGTTTTCCTCGATCGCGACGGAACGATAATGGAAGACGTAGGGTATTGCGGCAGGCCCGAGCAGGTGAAGATTTTTGCAGGTGCGGCGGATGCCCTGCAAAGGTTAAGGAAGCACGGGTTCAAGCTATTTATTATTACAAATCAAAGCGCGGTCGGACGCGGGTATTTTACCGAGGCGCAATATCGTGTCGTGGAAGCGGAATTTCTTCGCCAGGTTGGCGCTCGATTGATCGACGGGACTTATTTTTGCCCTGACAAACCGGATACTTCCTCACGGCGTCGAAAACCAGCGCCGGAGATGGTGTTTGAGGCTCAGCGCGAGCATAACCTCGATCTTTCGCGTTCGTTTTTCATCGGCGATAAAGACATCGATATTGAATGCGGCCGAAGCGCGGGCGTCCGCACCATTCTCGTCCAAACCGGTTATGGCAAGGATACTGCCGATTGCGGCGCGGATTGGATCGCTCGTGATCTGACACAGGCGACTGAAATCATCCTCAATAACGCGAATGAATAACGCGGTCGGCATTATTCCGGCGCGATGGGGATCGACGCGTTTTCCGGGCAAGGCGTTGCACTTGATCGCGGGCAAGCCGCTTCTGCAACACGTGTGGGAGCGGTGCCGACGAGCCAAGACGTTAGAGCGCGTGATCGTCGCGACGGACGACATGCGAATCGCCGAGGCAGCGTTCGACTGGGGAGCGGAGGTCGCGTTGACTTCCAAACGCCATGTTAGCGGAACCGACCGCGTGGCAGAAGTGGCAAAAGCGGCGAGTCGAGTTTCATACATCGTCAACGTTCAAGGCGACGAGCCATTGATTGAGCCTCATCTCATCGACGCGCTCGTTCGCGCGCTTCAGGACGACCGAAAACTGCAAATGGTCACCGCGGCTCACCCGTTCAAGGATTCGCGGGAGGTCGAGTCACCGCATCAAGTCAAAGTGGTGCTCGATGCTCAGAGTTACGCGCTCTACTTTTCGCGGAGCGCGATCCCCTTTCTGCGCGAGAAAGCAGCGCGCGCACGATTTTTGCGTCACCAGGGAATTTACGCTTACAGGCGCGAGTTTCTCCTGCGTTATGTGGCTTGGAAGTCGACCCCCTTGGAGCGGGCCGAGGCGCTGGAGCAATTGCGCGCGCTGGAGAATGGAGTAAGAATTCAGGTGCTTGTAACTCGTGCTGGATCGCCCGGCGTGGACACGCCGAAAGACGTGGAGATGATCGAGCGTCGGCTGATCTCAAAGCGGGGCAGCGCACCCGTTCGTAATCGTAAAGGCGCGCGATGAAATACATTTTTGTAACCGGCGGAGTAGTCAGCTCACTCGGAAAAGGACTCGCGGCGGCCTCTCTCGGCACACTGCTGGAGTTGCGCGGTCTCCGTCTTGTCTTTCAGAAGTTCGATCCCTACCTGAACGTCGATCCGGGGACGATGAACCCGTTTCAACATGGAGAAGTTTACGTGCTCAACGATGGCGCGGAGACTGATCTTGACCTCGGGCATTACGAGCGCTTCACGAACTGTGTTTTGTCGCGGCACAACAATCTGACGAGCGGTCAGGTGTATGAAAGCGTCATCCTCAAAGAGCGGCGCGGCGATTATCTCGGCAAGACGGTCCAGGTAATTCCGCATGTGACTGACGAGATTAAGAATCGGATTCGCGAGGTCGCACACGACTCGAAAGCGGATGTTGTCATCACAGAAATCGGCGGGACGACTGGTGACATTGAAGGGCTGCCATTTCTCGAAGCGATCCGGCAATTCATATTGGAGGTGGGTGCGCAGAACGTGGTCAACGTGCACGTCACGCTCATCCCTTACATTCGAGCAGCGGGCGAGCTAAAGACGAAGCCGACGCAGCAGAGCATCGCCAGGTTGCGCGAGATCGGCCTGCAGCCGCAGGTTTTACTCTGTCGCACGGAACACCCGCTCGACACGGAATTGCGACAGAAAATTTCCATGTTCTGTAATGTTTCGCCGCGCGGTGTGATTGAAGCGCGTGATGTGAGGCACACCATTTACGAGATGCCGTTGATGCTCAACGCCGAAGGACTGGATGATCTTGTCTGCGAACTTCTACAGGTGAACACGCCGCAGCCTGATCTCGCGAATTGGCGGAAATTTGTCGAGCGCGTCGTTAATCCAGAAAAGCAGGTCAAGATCGCTGTCGTGGGAAAGTACATCGATCTGCAGGACGCCTACAAAAGTATCTACGAATCGCTCACCCACGCAGCGGCGAGTGAGGATTGCGGCATCGATCTAAAACTCATCGATGCGGAGCGGTTGCAGGAAGGCGTCGATGGGCAACTAAAAGATGTCGCGGGGGTTCTGATTCCGGGCGGGTTCGGCGAACGCGGTGTCGAAGGAAAAATCCGGGCGGCTCGCTTCGCGCGCGAGCACAAAGTCCCATACCTCGGTCTTTGCCTTGGAATGCAAGTCGCGACGATCGAGTTCGCGCGCAACGTCTGCGGGCTGGAGAAAGCGAACAGCACAGAGTTCGACGAGCACGCGGCGGATCCCGTTATCTGCCTGCTCGATGAGCAGCGCGAAGTTCGCAGCAAGGGGGCAAGCATGCGGCTCGGGACGTGGCCGACGAAAATTTCGCAGGGCACGCTGGCCAAAAAAATTTACGGCGATGGCGAAGTGCTGGAGCGGCACCGGCACCGGTATGAATTTAACATGAAATATCGGGAGCGGATGAATGAAAAGGGATTCACCATTTCTGGCACGTCGCCCGACGGTTCCCTCGCGGAGTTAATTGAGCTTCGCGATCACCCTTATTTTCTCGCGTGCCAGTATCACCCGGAATTCCAGAGCAAGCCGAACAAGCCGCATCCGTTGTTCAAAGGCTTCATTCAAGCCTGCCTCGCGCACCGGAGCTAAAACGCCCTGACGCTGTGATCTCGCGCGGCGGCACGCCGAAGCCGGTCCATGATCGCTGCGCCTAGACTCCGCTCGGGAACCGCTTCCGCCACGAGCAAATCGAGCGTTGCTTCATCGAGCTCGCGTAGAAAGCGGAACAGGTTCGTCGCCGCCTCTGTAAGATCCTGCTTGGCGCTGAGGATTCGCACTTCGGCGAACCGTGCCGGCTCGACATCGGGATTCCACGCGAGCAACCCACAACGCTTGCCCGCGGGTGGAATAAACGCTGATCCGTCTTCGATAACGAGCAGAGGCGTCGACGGTGCGTAATGTGAGCGCATTTGTCCCGGCGCTTCGATCGACAATGGGACTGGGGACGGTGCGATTTCGCCAAAAAATCGCAGTTGTTCTTCCGTCACCGGGCCACGTCGGAGGATTTCGATCCGTCGGTTTCGGACCGCGATGATCGTCGATTCCAACCCGTGGGCCGTCGCTCCTCCGTCGACTATCAGCGGGATCAGCCCATCGAGTTCATCGCGCACATGTTCCGCCATCGTCGGGCTGATGTGGCCAAACCTGTTTGCACTGGGCGCGGCGAGCGGACCGCCAAATTCGCGAATGATCTCAGACCAGAGTTCGTGTGCGCTCACTCGCGTCGCGACCGTCGCAAGACCCGCGGTTACAACGTCGGGAACGATCTCATGACGAGGAAGAACGAACGTCAGGGGGCCTGGCCAAAACTCTTTGGCTAACGCGCCCACGATCTCGCGCGCGTCCTCTGGGATCACTGCAACTCGCTGAAACCAATTACGATCCGGGATGTGAACGATTAGCGGATCGAATCTTGGCCGCTCCTTTGCAGCGAAAATTTTTACGACCGCTTCGATATTCAATGCGTCGGCGGCGAGCCCGTAAACGGTCTCGGTGGGAAGCGCAACAATCTCTCCGGCGCGCAGCAATTTCACCGCCTGCGCAACCGCAACGCGACGTTCGCCGCGGCTTCCTGCACGCAGAATTTCCGTCTTCACGTCGCGCTGGATGTGAGAGAGTTTCGCGCCTGCAAAACGGCGCTGATTGCCTCGCCGGCGGTTGAGCCGAGCGCAGTCAGATGGCCCATTTTACGACGCGGCCGTGGCTCTTTTTTGCCGTAAAGGTGCAAGTGCACATCCGCGACATTCAGCGCGGCGATCCAATCAGGTTCCCCAGTCTGCCAAAGGTCTCCCAGCAAATTTGCCATCGCAGATGGCCTAACGACTTCTGTCGATCCGAGCGGCAGGCCGCAAACCGCACGAAGATGTTGCTCGAACTGACTCGTGACACAGCCCTCGATCGTGCCGTGGCCGGAGTTATGAGGCCGTGGCGCGAGCTCGTTGACAAGTATTTTACCGTCCGGTTCCAGAAACATCTCGACCGCCAGTATTCCGATAAGGTCGAGCTTTTCGGCGATGGTAGAAGCCAGATCCGCCGCGGTCTGCTGAATCCGCTCGTCAACTCTCGCCGGAATAATCGTCACATCCAGAATGTGATCTCGATGGACATTTTCGCAGAGGGGGAAAGTCTCTACTGCACCATCAGCTCCTCGCACGACAATCACTGAAATCTCTTTTTCGAAACTGACGGCGCGTTCGAGTATCAGCTCATCAGCAGGCCGCGCCTCCCACAGCTGGCGCACGTCCCCCGCCCCGGCGATCAGTTGTTGTCCCTTACCGTCATACCCGAACGCAGCGCTCTTCAAAATCGCAGGGCGACCGATCTGCTCGAGGGCCCGAGACAGCTCGTCCGCCTTCGCGATTTTTCGATAGGCAGCGACGGGAATTTCCGCTTCTACGAGGAAGTCCTTTTCCCGCCAGCGATTTTGCGCGGTATGGAGAACGGCGCCGGACGGCCGCACATCGCACTCTTCGGAACACCATTCGATCGTCCTTCCTGGAATGTTTTCGAACTCAAAAGTGAGAAGATCGATTTCTCGCGCAAAACCGCGGACCGCGGATTCATCGCTGTAATCCGCGACCGTTGCACGATCCGCGAACTGGGCCGTCGGACTGTTTTTTTCCGGTGTGAAAACGTGAACGCGATAGCCCATCCGGCGCGCGGCGATGGCAAACATCCGGCCAAGCTGGCCTCCGCCCATGATGCCAATTGTTGAGCCGGGAAGGTACGTGCGCGTCATGGCACGCGCTGCGCGAGCACGGAATCGGTCTGTGATTTCCGGAATGCCTGCACTTTCGCTCGCACCTTTTCATCGCGGAGTCCGACAATACTCGCAGCTAAGAGCGCTGCATTCGTTGCGCCGGCCACGCCAATCGCGAGCGTCCCAACGGGCACACCCGCCGGCATCTGCGCGATGGAGAGCAGCGAATCGATGCCATTCAGCGCCTTCGATTGAATCGGAACACCGAGCACAGGTAACCAGGTATGCGCTGCGATCATTCCCGGTAAATGCGCCGCACCGCCGGCCCCCGCAATGATCACGCGCAGACCACGATCAGCCGCGGTGCGCGCGAATTCCGCCATCAACTCTGGCGTGCGATGCGCCGAGACAATGCGGTGTTCGTGTGCGACGCCGAGTTTACCAAGGAGCTCGACACAATGACGCATCGTCTCCCAATCGGAGGCGCTTCCCATGACAACAGCCACAAGCGCAGCTGGCGATTTCGACTCGGCCATGTATCGCTTCATCACTTGCCTACAACCGGGCGGGTTGCAAAGGTCTTTTTATAACGAGCCGCCTTGCGCACGCCGTGACCGTTGCAACCGAGAGAGCGCGCCTGATACTGACGAATGACCGCGCGCGGCCCGGCGATTTCTCTCATCGGCTTCATGGGCACTGGCAAATCGTCGACTGGACGCGAGCTGGCGCGGCGCACTGGGCGACGGTGTTTCGAGACGGATGCGATCGTCGTTGCGCAACTAGGGATGACGATTAATGAAATTTTCTCGAATCTCGGTGAAGAGACATTCCGCGATGCGGAAGCGGCGGCGTTGCGAACAATTCCGTACGACGATAATTGCATCGTGGTCACGGGCGGAGGTATCGTTCTGCGCCCGGCGAACCGCGAACTAATCCGCGAGCTGGGTCGCGTCGTGAACCTGACCGCGGATGAAGAAACGATTTATGAGCGAATCTCGCGACGTGCGGACCGGCCCCTTCTCAGGACCGACGATCCACGCGCTACGATTGCGCGACTGATGGCTGAGCGGCAGCAGCTCTACGCGAGCGCCGCGGACATAACGCTGGATACATCGGGCCTGACGCCCGCGCAGATCACGGTTGAAATCCTTTCGCTAATCGAGCGGGGCGATGCTGCGAGCATAGAAGGCAAAACATGAGCGCGCCCCCGCTATCACCGCCAAAACCGACCTTTAGCCCCGCTCAAATCAAACGCGAGGTCATCGCGTGCGCACAGGCGGTCGGTTTCGATTCGTGTCGCGTCACCGGTTGCAACGCACCGCAACATGCATCCGAATTTCGCGATTGGCTCGCTGCCGGAGCAGCGGGAGAAATGGAATGGCTCTCGCGTGGCGAAGAGAAGCGTTCCGACCCGCAGAAGATCCTCGCCGGAGCGCGCTCCGTCATCGTGGTGGCCCTGAACTATTGGCAGGGTCCCGAGCGTGCCGAGTCTTCGTCTGCACCGAGCGGGCGAATTGCGCGATACGCCTGGGGCGATGATTACCACGAGCTAATGCTGCGCAAGATGGAACAGCTCGCGGTAATCCTCCATCGGCATGGCGGCGGGCAAAAATGCTACGTCGACACCGGCCCACTGCTCGAGCGCGATCATGCCGCGGAGGCGGGCGTTGGCTGGCACGGGAAAAGCACCATGTTGATCGATCGGAAGCTCGGAACCTGGTTTTTACTCGGCGAAATTTTAACGACGCTGGAGCTGCCGCGGGACGATCTTCAGCCAGCGCGTTGCGGCAGTTGCTCACGCTGCATCAAAGCCTGCCCGACCGGTGCAATCACCAGCCCCCATCATCTCGATGCCCGGCGTTGCATCTCCTACCTCACGATTGAATCGAAAGGTGCGATTCCAATCGAACTCCGCCCCCTCATCGGTGACCGGATTTATGGGTGCGACGATTGCCTGGACGCCTGCCCGTGGAACAAGTTTGCCGCCGTTTCGCGAGAGAGCGCTTTTATGGCCCGCGCGGGGACGGAGCAGATGGTGCTGCGCGATTATCTCCTACTGGATGACGACCAATTCCGCGCGCTTTTCCGAGGCTCGCCAATCAAACGGGTGAAACGCCGCGGATTTCTGCGCAACGTTTGCGTAGCGCTCGGTAACGTCGGCGGGCCGTCCGATCTACCCGCACTGGAAAAGGCCCGCGCGGATTGCGAACCGCTAATTTCTGAGCACGCCGCCTGGGCAATCGACCAGATCAGTGCACGCAGTCGACGGCCCATGGTGGAGAGAAGCGCGCTCTTCGCTGTTCAAAAAGCTTGAATCCGAGCCGCGGCTCTCGCGCATCTCACGGTTACTTGCGTGAACGAGATTTACTTCCCGAGTGTCTAAGCACGCCATATCTCTCTCGGTTTCAACGCCCTTACGCCCCAAAATGCACCAGACAATGACGACCTCTTCTACGGTGGCGCCTTCTAAACAAAGACGTTCCCGCCGCCGGCGTTACATCATCTTCGGCGCGCTTGCGCTGCTTTTGCTCTGGATTATCACGTCGGTAATTCTTGGTAAACGCGAGAAACCGATTCCTGTAACTACTGAGAAAGCGATTCGGACGACGATAATCCAGACAGTTTCGGCAACGGGCAAAGTTGTTCCAGAAGTCGAAGTGAGGATTTCACCCGAGGTGGCCGGTGAAATCGTCGAATTGCCGGTGCACGACGGCAGCGCGGTGAAAAAAGGGGATCTGCTCATGCGCATCAAGCCCGACTCCTACAAGGCGTTATTGGAGCAACAGGAAGCGTCCATCAGCGCGGCCAAGGCCTTTAATCTGCAACAGCAGGCGGCGACTGCCAAAACCGAACGCGACCTGAAGCGCGCCCAGGATCTCTACGCGAAGAAGATGATTTCGGAATCCGAATTCAACGCGGCACAGACAGCGTACGACGTCGCAAAATCGACCTTTGAATCGTCGCTCCACGAAATCGAGCGCGCACAGGCCGGGAGCAGTCAGGCCCGGGATCAACTTTCGAAGACAACGATCACCTCCGCAATTGACGGAATGGTGACGCTCTTAAACAGCAAGCTCGGTGACCGGGTGGTAGCGACGAATCAATTCGCCGGCACAGACGTTATGCGGGTTTCCGATCTTTCGCGCATGAATGCGCAGGTCGCGGTCAATGAAAATGATGTCGTCAATGTAAAGATCGGGGATAAGGCAGACGTCACGATTGACGCTTACGGCGATCGTAAATTCAAAGGAAGTGTTTCGGAAATTGCGAACACTGGGACCACCACCGGGACCGGTACGCAGGAGGAAGTCACGAATTTCGTGGTGAAAGTGCGAATCAATGCCGACGGAGTCGTCCTTCGCCCCGGCTTGAGCTGCACCACGGATATTCAGACAAGCGTCGTGAACGATGTCGTGGCGGTGCCGATGCAAAGCGTCACCATTCGCACTGGAGACACGAACCTGAGTCCCGAGGAAATCGAAAAGCGGAAACAAAAACGCGCTGAGCAGGAGCAGGGCGACAACAGTGCCGACCTCACAAATGGACGACAGGAAAAGCAGAATCAGAAAGAGGCGCGCGAAAAACTTTCTAAAGTCGTCTTCCTCAAGCACGACGGCAAAGCGCAAATGGTGAAGGTTACGACCGGGATCACGGACGATACGCACATCGAGATCAAGAGTGGAATCAAGGTCGGTGACGAAGTGATCTCCGGCAGCTACAGCGCCATCAGCCGCAAGCTGAAGGATGGAGCAAAAGTCACAATCGAAAAGGAAGTGACGAAGTAGCAGTCACGCGCGGCAGCAGACGCAAGTATCGCGCTCTCTGGTTTGATATGATCTCCACCGATACGGTTCGCCCAGCCGGCCCAATCGTGATCGACATAGAAAACATCACGAAGCACTACGTCATGGGGGAAGAGACGGTGCACGCACTTCGTGGCGTGACTCTTCAAATTCATCGCAACGAATATCTGGCGATCATGGGCCCAAGCGGCAGCGGTAAATCCACGCTCATGAACATGCTCGGTTGTCTCGATACTCCGAGTTCCGGACGCTACGAATTCAATGGCCGAAACGTCGCCGAAATGGACGGCGACGAGCTCGCAGCGATCCGGAATCGCGAGATCGGTTTCGTTTTCCAAACCTTCAATCTCCTTCCCCGCTCTACCAGTCTGCGCAACGTCGAACTGCCGCTGATCTACGCCGGAATCGATCCGGAGACACGGGAAGAGCGTGCCGCGAACGTGCTCCGCGATGTTGGCCTCGGAGATCGGCTACAACACAAGCCCAACGAGCTGTCGGGCGGGCAGCGACAACGGGTTGCGATCGCGCGTGCTCTCGTCAATAACCCATCCATTATTCTCGCCGACGAACCGACGGGAAATCTCGATTCTAAAACCGGCGAAGAGATTATGGCCCTGCTCGAAAACCTGTATCAACGAGGCAACACGATCATCCTCGTGACTCACGAATCAGACATCGCCAAGCATGCGCGGCGAAGCGTCCATTTGCGCGATGGAGTAATTGAAAGCGATCACGCCCGCTCGCCGAGCGAGCCGGCCCTGATCGCGACAAACTGAATCTCCGATCGCACGAAATGAAACGCTTTATCTACGAGCTGACAGAAAGCTGGAAAATCGCTGCGTCGCAAATGCGGGCGAACAAGACGCGCTCGATGCTGACGGCTCTCGGCGTCATCATCGGAATTGTCGCGGTCACTCTCATGGGTAC
>JBDUAZ010000054.1:0-11952 GCA_040004385.1 Chthoniobacterales bacterium
GCACGCCCGAGCGCGGGAAATCCGAAAACCTCGGAATAGCGCTCGTTTGCCAGATTGTTAACGCGTCCAAAAATCGTCAGATAGCGATTCACCTCGTACTCCGCCGCAAAATTTACGACCGAGTAATCTTCGATATCGAAATTCGGCCCGCCGAAATTGATTTCCTCGCGTGCATTCACAAACTTCGCCTCCGCAGTCGTGCGGAATTTGCCGAACCACAGGTAGGACGCGGAAACGTAGGCTTCGTTACGCGGCCGACGCGGCAGGCGCGCGCCTTGCAGCTGCGAGATATCCGCCGCCGACGTCTTCTCTGCTTCCAGATATGTGTAGGTCGCGGTGAGCGTGAGATTGTCGATCGGCCGTGCATGCGCCTCGAGCTCGATCCCTTGCGTTCGGGCGGCGCCGAGATTCAGCGTCTCGAACAGTCCGTTAAACCCGATTACGTTTGTGAGGTCGTTGTGGAAATAGGTGGCGCCGATCTCAATTCGACCGTTCCAAACGCGCTGCGTCACGCCGACGTCCCACCCGAGATCCCGTTCCGGCTCGAGGCCGAAGTTATTCCCAAAAATTTTGTCCTGACTGCTCGGCGGACTGAAGCCCGTCCCGACACTCGAATGCAGCGTCGTGTCCGTTTGCATAAATCGATAACTGCCGGCGAAACGATACGTCCAGACGTCGCCAAATTGATTGAAGTGATCGTAGCGCCCGCCGGCGACGAAATTAAGCCCTTCGATCGGACGCGCATCCATCTGAAAAAAGACGCCCTCCTGCTCGGTGCGATCGCTGATGAATGTCGGTTGCGGCCCGAAGGTTTGTGAAACGAACGGACGCTCCTGTCCCGCATTTACCCGGCTGTAGAAAAAGCCGCTCGTTAGCGTGAGCCACGAGGTCGCGTGGATGTTGTTTTGATAATCGACGGTGGTTCGCTCGAACAATGAACGAGTCGGGCCGACGAAGAAATCCTCGTTGGGGTCGTTCACCTGGCGCTCGTGATCGTAGCTGAAAATCAGCTTGTGCTCCCACCACGCGAGGGGCTTGTAATCGATGTGCGGTGCAATGAGCCAGCGCTCCGTCAACAGGTTGTCGAGCGGCTTTGGATCGAAAACCGTGTTCGGATTGCCGGTATCTGCGAGGGAGTAGGCAAACAAACCGCCAATCCGCAACTGTTCGTTAGGCGACCAGCCGATGTTCGCAATTCCATTCGTCAGCCGATACTGGTTGTTGGGACGCGCATTGTCGGTATCGAGCCGGCTCGCGCCTAACGAGTAGTCGAACGTGCCGACGGAGCCGAGGCTCTGCACAGCTTCGCGGAACGTGCCGTAGGAACCGCCTTCCACGCTAAACTCGGTGCGTGGCGTGCCGCCTCCGCGCTTCGTGAAAATCTGGATCGCGCCCGCGAGTGCGCGCGGGCCATATAATGTGCTCTGCGGCCCGCGGACAACTTCGATTCGATCGATATCGTCCACTGTCAGGTCGGCAAAGTTGAACAAGCCGGCAAGACCCTGATTGATCGGAATGCCATCGATCAATACCTGGGTGTGTTCGCTGCGCAGACCGCGCGTGAAGACAGACGTGAGCTGACCCGGCGTTCCGGTTTGCACGACCGATAATCCAGGCACCTCGCGCAGCGCATCGGCGACGCGCACGATTTGCTTTTGCACCAGATCCTGAGCCGTGATGACCGTAATAGTCGCAGGCGACTCGTCCTGCTCCGTTTCTAGGCGCGTCGCCGTGACGACGATCGGCTCCGTTTCAGTCTCCGCGTTACGCAATGCCGCGGGCGCCGCGTACTGCGCATGGGTTTCCGTTCCCACGACGATCGTACACACAACCGCCGCAATTCCACAACAACGACTAATCTGGTTCCGCATAACTTTCCCTCCTGTTTGAGAGCGGAGAACCGAGAGCGGAACATCCTCTCTCATTCTTCTTTTTTGCGAAGAAGTTTTGTCGAGCCGTCTGCACTCACAGCGGCACGAATGAGGTGAATCGGACGAATATTCTGACTTCTGGCTTCCGGCGCTCGCGAACGAACGCGCACCTTCTTCCCGCCTTCACCGTTTCTGTGGCGGCAGCCGTAGCGGCTGCACACCGCCGCATTGCAGGCGACACGCCTGCCACTACAACGATTGGCTCGTGGGAAGTTGTATCCAGTAACAGCAGCGCAACTGCTCCCGAATCTCACGGGATTTCTCGCGCCGATCCACTGATCAAACTCGCAAAGAACTAGGGCGATAACTAGCGGCTTGCGCTGACCGATTCAAGATTTAACTATTGGGGCGCTCTATTTCGCGTTCCGCTTTGCGTTCTTCGTCCGACTCATCCCAAAATCTGCTCGTCACAGGCGGGGCCGGCTTTGTGGGCTCAAACCTGGTCCTGACGCTGCAGGAGAAATATCCCGATGCGCGCATCACCGTGATTGACGACTTCCGGTCCGGTGACTTTAAAAACCTCGCGGGCTACGGCGGTGACTTGATCGCGAAGGATTTGGCGACGCTGGATTTGGATGATCAATTCGGCGAGGAACGCTTCGACGCAATTTTCCATCTCGCCTCGATCACAGATACGACGAACCACGATCAGTTCCGGCAGGTGCACGACAATGTCGAAAGCTTTCGGCGATTGCTGAATTTTGCGCGCCCACGCCGGACGCGGATTATTTACGCCTCGTCGGCTGCGACCTATGGCGCCGCCACCGTCGCGAGCACAGAGAAGACAGCCGCGGCGCCCGCAAACGTCTATGCATTTTCAAAAGCAATTATGGACAATGTCGCGCGACGGGCCGCGGAGGAATCGCCTCAATGGCTGATCGTCGGATTGCGTTATTTTAACGTCTATGGGCCGCGCGAAGCACACAAAGGCGTCCCGGCGAGCATGATTCTTCACCTCGCGCGGCAGATGAAGGCGGGTCAGCGGCCACGTATCTTCAAGCATGGCGAACAGCAACGCGATTTCGTCTACGTAAAAGATATTGTGCAGGGCAGCATCAGCGCACTAGAGGCGAAGGAGAGCGGCGTTTACAATCTGGGTTCGGGGAAGGCGCGTTCGTTTAACGAGCTCGTGCAGATCCTGAACGCCTCGTTAGGTATGAGCTTCGAGCCGGAGTACATCGACAATCCTCACGCGCATTATCAGAACTTTACTCAGGCAGATCTGACCAATGCGCGAAGCGCGCTCGGCTACGAACCGCACTATTCACTCGAAGCCGGCGTCGCGGATTACATGCAATTGCTCTACGGTGCGGGTGGAAATTAGCGGCCAGGCGAGTATAGAACGATCTGTCATCCTGAGCCGCGCAGACGGCAAAGGACCTCACACGCGCCCCTTGGTCACGCATCTCAGCCCACGATAGCGCCGTCAGCCTGTGAGAGGTCCTTCGCTGCGCTCAGGATGACAAACGAAGAAGCGCCGTTCTAATTAACTGCACAACTATGAACCCAAAAAAATCCGACCTTCTCAACGACGTCGTCGAACATATCGACATCAAGCGACACGACGTCGTCCCGCTCGTCGAAGCGATGAGCAAAATGGCATTCTCCTCGCGCGATCTCGGCCGAGCAGCGCAGATATACGACGAGATGCTGCGCGATGAAGAGTGCGCAATTATCCTCTGCCTTGCCGGTTCGCTTATCTCCGCGGGATTGAAGCAGGTGCTGGTCGATCTCGTGCAGAACAATATGGTCGACGCGATCGTCTCCACCGGCGCGATAATTGTCGACCAGGACTTCTTCGAAGCGCTCGGCTACAAGCACTACAAAGGCGACATCTTCATGAGCGACGACACGCTGCGCCAGCTCGCGATCGATCGTATTTACGACACCTACATCGACGAAGACGAGTTGCGCGTCTGCGACGCGACCTGCGGCGAGATTGCCGACTCGCTTGAGCCGCGCCCGTATTCATCCCGGGAGTTCATCCGCGAGATGGGCCGCTATCTTCAGAAGCGCGGGAAAACGAAGAACTCCGTCGTGCTCTCCGCGTTCGAGAAAAACGTGCCGATCTTTTGCCCTGCATTCAGCGATTGCAGCGCCGGATTCGGATTGATTCATCATCAATACAAAAACCCGGATTGTCATCTGAGCATCGATTCGGCGAAGGATTTCCTCGAACTAACGAAGTGCAAAATCGGTTCGAAGCAGAGCGGTTTGCTCATGATCGGCGGCGGTGTGCCGAAAAACTTCGCGCAGGACACCGTCGTGGCCGGTGATTATCTCGGATTCGACGTCGGGATGCACAAATACGCGGTCCAGATCACTGTCGCAGATGATCGCGACGGTGCGCTTTCCGGTTCGACGCTAAAAGAGGCGAATTCCTGGGGGAAAGTTGATCTCGGCGCCGAGCAGATGGTCTACGCAGAGGCGACGCTCGCGCTGCCGCTGCTCGCCGGCTACGCCTACCACAAGGGCAGCTGGAAAAATCGGAAGGCGTACAATTTCGCCGAGATGCTCGACAACCCGCCGGCTTCGAAGCCGCCGGCGGAGCGAAAGGAAAAAGCGCTCGCCGGCAGTCGTTAGGCCAGCTCGTCCGGGCCTTCCCAGAAAAACTTTACCGGCATCTCAATTTCCGTGCGCAAGCTTTGGTGCACGGGACAATGCAGCGCCGTCCGTTCAAGGAGTTCGCGGTCGGCGCAATTTTCCGGCAGCGGAATGTGAAGCTCGACGGCGAGCCGGGCAATCCGACGCGGCTTGTCTGCCATTTCTTTCCCGACCTGCACCGTCATGCCTTTGAGGTCGATCTCCTTTCGTTCGGCGACAATCGCCATCGTCGTCGCCATGCAGGTGCCGAGGGCGGCGGCCACTAAATCAGTCGGCGAAAACGCTTCGCCTTTCCCCTGATTATCCGTCGGCGCGTCGGTTGCGATTTCGGTTTTTGACGGGCCGTGGGTTGCGCTGCAATGGAGGGCGCCGGTGTAGCTGATCGCGATATTGACCATGAGGCCGATTATGAGCCGCTTTTTCCCTTCTGTCATCCCGAAGGCGGGCAGACGCCGAAAAACCTTACAACCGCAGTCTGTGACTATTTAGTTCGGACCGAGACAATTCCAAGCCGGCGCGTTGTGCTGTCCTTTTACGACCAGGGTGATTCTTCACGGTGATGAGAGATCCTTCTTCGTCTGGCGCGACTCAGGATGACACAACAGTAGACGCGGGTTCGTTTTGATTAACGCGGCGCAATGACCGGAGCTTCCTGCAGCTTGTCGGCATGCCTCTCGAGCTCCTCCCGAAACACTTCCGTCAACCGGCCGTCGTGGAGGATGTTCATATCGGTGTTGTGCGATTTAGTGTCATCGTTCTCCCACGATTCATTCCACCAGCAGAACCCGATCACAGCCGGCCAGCGTCCCGAGAACAAATCTTCAAGCGCGCTTTTCGCCCACTCCGCGGCATCGACCTTGCGGTGATTCAATGCGCACCCAAATTCCGCGATCACGATCGGTTTGTCCGGCGCGATTTTCATCAGACGCGGGTACGCCTTTCGCATCTTAAATCGAAAGCTCTCGCTACCGTCTTTTGCTCGCGGGGTAAGCGGTCCGTACGCACTGAGCGCCACCCAATCGCAGTAATCTCCGCCGGGAAAATAATTCTCGAACCGGTTCCATTTAGCCTCTGGCTCGTCGAGCCAATTGACGTGCCAGATCCATTGTAAATTATTGGCGCCTTCACCGCGCATCAGATCGACGATATGCCGGTAGGCTGCGACATATTTGGCAGGTCCGGCTTGCGCGCCGCCGTTCCACTTGCCGTTCCAACTGAACCAATTGCCGTTCGGTTCGGTTCCCCACTCGATCAGAATCGGAGAGCTGAATGCCTTTGCGTCACGCGCCCACGCCTTTAGATCGTCGTCGAATTTTCCGGCGATAATCTTCGCGAGGCCAAACGTTTTATCGGCATGCTCCTGCTCGAGATCCGACCGCAGCATCAAGCGCACGTAAGGCGTCTTGCCGAGTTCGCGGATCCAACGGCATTGCGCTTCCGGAAATTTTCTCGATTCAAACCAGTTATTCGAAAAAAACACCCATGCTGTTTTGTGGCCAACGGCGCTTTCGTATTTCGAGACCTGCTCGGCGGTTACGTCATGCTCCGTGGGATCATGCTCCTTTGCCGGGTCATCAAAGTAGAGGCCATGATACAATTTTCCCTCCGGCGGCGCGCTGACGAGTTGGGCAGCATGTATCGCCGGCGTGCCGCAAAGGACGAAAACAAGAACGAGCGCAGCGCTAAATATTTTGGGACTTTCGAACATTCGGAAGGAGGAGTGTTCCTGTACAAACAACAGGCGGCATGCACAGTTGCGCAGCCGCCCGTCGAACGTTGGACTCGAAAAACAGTTAGCTCTTCTTCGATGCGTCGCGCAGGTTCCGGACGCGGTCGTGCGCGGCCTTCACTTCCGTGTACTGCCGCGAGAGAATGTCGCGGACCGGCGACGAAAGTTCTTTTTCTTCCATCGCCTTCTTGTATTCGGCGACTGCTGAATCTTCTCCGCGCTCACACTCCGCGAGGATGGCGTGATCATCCTGGCTGGTGATTGCGGACTTCAGATTAATCCACGCGCGATGCATTGCGCCGGCGGTGCTGCTGCTGTCTTCCGGCTTTGGCTCGCCGAGGTTTATCGCTTCGTTTTGCAATTCACCGGCAAACTTCGAGCGCTGCAAGGAGAGCTCGTTGAAGAGCGACTTTAATTGGCCGTCCTTTACTGCTTCCGCCGCCTGGCGAAAGCCTTCCTGCCCGTCCTTCAGCGTCTCAATCACGCTGTTGAGCGTGGAAATATTTTCTGTGGTTTGACTCATATACACACAATACGGATGTCGCCGCAAAACGGGCGCGTGCGCAGTGAAGATTTCGCGGAAAGTTGCGGCGCTTCGCTTCGAATCGTAACTTCCCGACATGGAAAACAAGCAGACAGGAAAAGATTTAACGAAAGAAGCGCCCCGTAGTCCCCACACGCGCATCGGTGGTTACGCCATTCTCGGACGCACGATCGACAAGTGTCGCGCGCTTCTCTGGGGAAATATCGGCGAATATCATTTTGATTGTCCGCTCGACAACATGTTGTTCGGGTTCAAAGGCGTGAAAGGCGACGACTTCAAGAGCCAGATCGAGCAAGGTGCGAGCGACGAGGCGATGGCGCGATGGCTCGATACGAATGGCGAGAAAAAGTCGCCCGAAGAAATTAAGGCGTGGTCGGATGAGGTGGTAGCGACACGGCCTTACAACGATCCCGAGCGTCGCGAATGGTTCGCGGAGCAGGTGAAGCCCTACGCAATGGATCCGGCCACGACGACCCTCTTTGACTGGCTTGATCGGGACGATAAAGCGAGCTACGCGCGCTGACCCCGACCGGGTAGGCTATCCCCTTTCCGGCGCAAACTCCGAAGGCGGCGTCCGATGGCGACACTGCCTTTCTCGAGGGTGCTGTATGCCGCGAAGCTGAACGCGAAAACGATCGCGATCCCAATCGGTGCGGCGCTTGTCAAAACTGCGGGATTGTAAAAGCTCGGCAATCTCCGCAGTTGACCGGCGATCAGCGGAATGAGCGGAAAGTGAATCAGATAAAACGAATAGCTGCAGAGTCCCACCGGCACGAGCAAGCGTTCCATCTGGCTGATTCGTTGCGTACGGTTCAAATAGGCATCGCAGCACAGCGCGAAGAAGATCGATGCGAGTGAAAACGTGAAGATGCTACTCGCTTTCGTGAAGGCCGAGAGCCCGACGCAGGCGAGCGAGCACCACCGCCATGCGGCATTTATCGGAAAGGCACGTCGGCCCGCGAGAAAGCGCTCTGCAAGGAACGCGCCGAGTGTCCAGTCGAACCACAGCATTGCCGGTGATCTCCAGACAACGCCCGCGAGGTCCTTAGCCCAGTCAGTGAAAAACCACGCACAGATGCCACGCGTGACGAGGCTGATCAGAAGCGTGAACTTCAGGGTCGCCGCAATGCCCCAGCGCTCCCGAAGTTTCCACAACAGCGGGTAGAGCAGGTAAAGCTGCGCCTCTACTGCCAGACTCCAGAAAACACCGTTGAGCGCGAAAATCCACTCGGGCCGCCAATTGTGGATCAAAAGGAGATGGGACCAAACCTGCGCGCGTCCACTGGCCGAGCTGATGTCGGCGCGTGCCAGCCAGATGGAGAGAACGAGCGCAGCGACGTACGGCGGATAGATGCGCCAGAACCTCCGCCACAGGAAATCGCGCACGCGGAGCCTCTTCCGCTTTAATGCGGAGGCGTGGATGCAAAAACCGCTGATGACGAAAAATAATGGCACGCCCATCCAGCCGAAACCCAGCGGGATGAACCAATAAAATGCCGCGTTCGGCCCGGAATCGGCATCTAGGACCCAGCCGCGCCATCGGAGATGATCGGTGCCGAACGCGTGTCCGTACCAATGCAGTAGGAAAACACACAGGATAGCCAAAGCGCGCAGCACGTCGATTCGCTGCAAATGCTGCGCGTTTCCATGCGTGAGCGCATCTATCGGGGAATTTTGAAGGTCGGACATAACGCTCGGAGAACGGGGTGAAGCATCGCGGATTAGCTATCCCGCCATACCGTCGATTCCTCCTGCATTCGCGATTCAACTGTGACCTGGCAGACATTGTCCAGCTAACGACATGGCTATTTCTTTAAAACCCCAGCACCTTAATCGTTACCGCCAGATCGCGTGGCTCTTCGTTAAACACGGCCGATCCGATCTGGTGAAGCAGAGCGGACTTGAGGAAACCCTCGACGCTGAACAACGCGCGACACCAAAAGAAAAGGCACAAGCGAGCGAACTGGCGGACGACCTCGAGAAGCTTGGCCCGACGTTCGTCAAACTCGGCCAATTACTCTCGACTCGCGTCGAACTTCTCCCGCAGGCGTACCTCGAAGCGCTCGCGCGTTTGCAGGACAAGGTCCAGCCGTTCGACTTCGACGACGTAGAAAAAATTGTGTCGTCGGAACTCGGCGTGCGGATCTCGAAAGCGTTTACCGAATTCGAAGTCACACCGATGGCGGCGGCCTCCCTGGGCCAGGTGCACAAAGCGCGTCTGCGCGACGGCCGACAAGTCGCGGTCAAGGTGCAGCGGCCGGGGATTCGCGAAGCAATGCTCGAGGACCTCGACGCGCTCGAAGAGATCGCGGAGTTCCTCGATTGCCATACCGAAATGGGAAAACGGTACGAGTTCGGCCAGATGCTCGACCAGTTTCGCAAGAGCTTGATGCGTGAGCTCGATTACCGGCAGGAAGCCAACAATCTCACGATAATACGCGAAGAGTTGAAGGCGTTCGAGCGCATCGTCGTGCCTGCTCCAATCGCGGACTACAGCACCTCGCGTGTCCTGACGATGGAGTACGTCCACGGCAAAAAGATCACCGATTTGCATGCGCTCGGTCGCATGGAGTTTGATGGAGCGGCGCTCGCCGAACAGCTTTTTCAGGCATATCTGCAACAGATTCTCGTCAACGGGTTTTTCCACGCCGATCCGCACCCGGGAAATGTTTTTCTGACGGACGATTACCGCATCGCCCTGCTCGATCTCGGCATGGTCGGGCGTGTCATGCCAACGTTGCAGGAGCAGTTATTGCAGCTCTTGCTTGCGATCGCGGAAGGACGAGGCGATGACGCCGCCGCCATCGCGATCAAAGTTGGCGAGCGAAAAAAAGACTTTAACGAAGGCGAATTCTCGCGCCGCATTGCCGAAATCGTGGCGAAACAACAAGGCGCGACGGTGGAGCAAATGCAGGTCGGCCGGGTCGTGCTCGAGGTGACACAGGCCGCGGGCGAAAACGGCGTGCGCGTTCCATCCGAGTTGACGATGCTCGGCAAAACGCTGCTCAATCTCGACCAGGTCGGCCGCGCTATCGAGCCTACCTTCGACCCGAACGCGTCGATCCGGCGGAACGCCGCGCAAATCATGCAACAGCGATTGATGAAGAGCTTGTCGCCGGGGAATCTTTTCAGCGGCGTCCTCGAATTAAAAGATCTGGTGCAGCGGCTGCCCGCGCGGATCAATAAAATCCTCGACGCGGTCGCGAACAACGAGATGAAGATTTCCGTGGACGCGATTGATGAGAAAACACTCGTGATCGGTTTTCAGAAAGTCGCGAACCGCATTACCGTGGGCCTTATCATCGCCGCGCTAATTATCGGGGCTGCGATGCTGATGCGTGTCGAAACGACATTCCGCATCTGGGGTTATCCGGGGCTGGCGATTCTCTTATTCCTAGGCGCTGCCGCGGCGGGAATCGTGCTCCTCGTTAACATCCTGTTCTACGATAAGTCGCACGACGACTAACTGGCGACGGCGCGCACTGACGAGGGCGTCCTGAGCGCGCAAATACTAGCCACGCTCCTTAACTAAGGCTTGATTATTGGCGGGAGAATGTCCTCCGTGTCGCCGGTGTCGATGCCGTGCTGCAGCCGGCTATGCCCGACGCCATAGAGGAAATAAATGAAGAGCCCGATCGCAAGCCAGACGAAGAACCTCAGCCACGTCAGGATTGGCAGGCTGAGCATCAAAGCTCCGCACATGAGCACGCCTAAAATTGGAAGCAGCGGAACCAGCGGCACCCGGAATGGCCGGCGACGGCCTGGATCGGTCTTGCGCAAAATGATCACGCCGATGCACACGAGTGCGAAAGCGAAGAGTGTCCCGATGTTGGTCAGATCGGCGAGCGAACCAATGTCCGTGAGCGCAGCGACGCAGCCGACGACGACGCCGGTCCAAATCGTGGTGATGTAGGGCGTGCGATAGCGTTGATGCAGGCGCGCAAAGTATTGCGGCAATAAACCGTCTCGCGCCATAGCCATGAAGATGCGCGGCTGACCAAGCTGGAATACGAGAAGCACCGAAGTCATCCCTGCGAGTGCACCGGCGCTGACCAGTGCTTGTGCCCATGGTTTGCTTGCGAAGGCGGTCGCGACAGCCGCGGAGTCGCCGAGATAAACGGTATATTTTTTTATACCGGTGAGCACACCGGACATCAGGACGTAAAGCAGCGTACAGATCGCGAGACTCGCGATCATCCCGATCGGCATGTCGCGCTGTGGGTTCTTCGTCTCCTCCGCGGTGGTCGAAACCGCATCGAAACCGATGAACGCAAAAAACACAATCGCGGCCCCACTCATGACGCCGCCGAAACCGCTTGGCATGAATGGATGCCAATTTGTTGGATTTACCATGAACGCGCCGAACGAAATGAAGAAGACGACGACCGCGACTTTGATTATGACGATCACGGTATTTGCGCGGGCGCTCTCGCGGATGCCGTAAATCAAAAGCACCGTTACCGCAGCCACGATGAGAAATGCTGGAAGGTTGATCGCGAACGGATGACCCCCGATGGTCGGAAGGATTGTCGAAGAAAAATCGCCCAGCGCGGCACCACCCTTCGCGACCACATCCGCGGCAGTCCTGGAGTCGGTCACGGCCCAAAGTGGAAATTTAAGCCCGAAGAGGCTGCCGCAAAGTTTTACAAAATAACCGGACCAACCGACGGCGACGGCCATATTTCCTACCGCATATTCGAGGATTAAATCCCAGCCGATGATCCACGCGACGATCTCGCCGAGCGTCGCGTAGGAGTAGGTGTAAGCCGAACCCGAGACGGGAATCATCGATGCGAGCTCCGCGTAACAAAGCGCAGCGAAGCCGCATGCGAGCGCCGCGACGACGAACGAAAATACGACCGCGGGCCCCGCTCCGGGCCGGCCCATCACGACATCAGAGTGCGAGATCCACGACTGAATGAAATTTAATACCGGCGTGCCCAACTTCGACGTGAGCAGGCGCTCGCCGGCCGCAGCGGTCCCCGTCAGTGCAAAGATTCCGGTGCCGATGATGGCGCCGATTCCGAGCGCCGTGAGGTCGAGCGCAGAGAGCGAACGCTTCATAAGCCGCTCGGGCGCCTCGGATTCGCGAATCAAGAGCTCTGGGCTCTTCGTTTTGAAAAGTTGAGAAGCCATTTGTTGTT
>JBDUAZ010000140.1:0-11874 GCA_040004385.1 Chthoniobacterales bacterium
AAACTCGCGACGAGCCTGCTTTAGTCGGTCGTGCGCGGCGCGGACCGCCGGATCCGACATCGCCTGGCGATGTGCTGCTTTCAACTTTCCGCGTTCATCTTCCGACAAGCTGGCCCAACGTCCGCCGCGTTGTCCTTGAAAAAAACGTTTTCCCTCCGGTGGCTGCTGGGCGAAGGAGTTCGGTGCAAATTGTAATGAGCCGCAGATCGCTGCCGAGAGGATAAAAAGAGTCAATTTCGATTTCATGATTTAGTGATCTAACCCGGCCGCAGCGAAAATGTTGCGCCCGCGGCCCGAAATGGTGGTTGGTCAATTCATTTCACGAGAGTAATTTCACACCTTCTCGCATGCCTAACGACCTTTCAAAAACCGCGATTTCTCCCCGCCGCGAACAGGATTTTCCGGAGTGGTATCAGCAGGTGGTGCGCGCGGCGGAGCTTGCGGAGCCCTCGGACGTGCGTGGCTGCATGGTGATTCGTCCATGGGGCTACGGCATTTGGGAAAACATGCAGCGACAGCTTGATGCGATGTTTCGCGCGACAGGACATCGTAACGCCTATTTTCCGCTCTTTATCCCGCTCAGCTACATGCAGAAGGAGGCCGAGCACGTTGAAGGTTTTGCCAAAGAATGCGCGGTCGTTACCCATCATCGACTGGAAGTAGGCGCCGACGGAAAGATGCGCCCCGCCCCCGCGGCAGAATTGAGCGAGCCGCTGGTCGTTAGGCCCACGTCTGAGACGATTATTGGCGCGACCTACGCGAAGTGGGTGCAATCGTACCGCGATCTGCCAATTCTCATCAATCAATGGTGCAACGTCGTCCGCTGGGAGATGCGGCCGCGCGTCTTCCTGCGCACGACGGAATTCCTCTGGCAGGAAGGCCATACGGTGCACGAGACCGAGGCCGAAGCGCGCGCCGAAACGAAGCAGATGCTGGATGTCTACGAGACGTTTGTCCGCGATCATCTCGCGATCCCGGTTTTCAGCGGTGAGAAATCCGAGAGCGAACGGTTCCCGGGCGCGGTCCAGACGCTTTCCATCGAAGCGATGGTGCAGGACCGAAAGGCGATCCAGGCGGGGACGTCGCATTTTCTCGGGCAGAATTTTTCGCGCGCGAGCGGCATTCAATTCCAAACACGCAATGGGAAACAAGAATTCGGTTGGACGACGAGCTGGGGCATGAGCACACGGCTGATCGGTACGGTGATCATGGCGCACGCAGACGATGACGGACTCGTGCTGCCGCCACGGATTGCGCCCACGCACATCGTGATCGTGCCGATTACGCCGAAAGAAGAGACGCGCGCTGCGGTGCTGGAAGCGACGGATGAATTAGCGACAGCACTACGCAGCGTTTCCTATCACGGAGTCCCGATTGAGGTCGAAGTGGATCGACGCGACCTCGGTGGCGGCGCCAAAAATTGGGAATGGATCAAAAAAGGTGTCCCGTTGCGGGTTGAGCTCGGCCCGCGCGATTTGGAGTCAGGAAACGTTGCCGTCAGCCGGCGCGATCAACCGGTCAAATTGAAGGAGTTTATTCCCCGTGCACAATTCGTGAGGCACGCCGTCGAGCTGCTCGATTCAATCCAACGAAATCTTTTCGATCGGGCGAAACAATTTAGCGATGCGAACACGCGTGCGATCGATTCGAAGGAAGCATTCTACGATTTCTTCACCCCGAAAGATGCGGCCAAACCGGAAATCCACGGCGGCTTTGCGCTCGCGCATTGGAATGGCACACGCGAAGTCGAGGAGAAGGTGAAAGCGGACCTCAAAGTCACAATTCGTTGCATTCCGTTGGACGATGCAGCTCGGCCTGCTCAAGCCGATCTATGTATTTTTACGGGCGAACCGAGCCGGCGCCGCGTGGTCTGGGCGAAGTCTTACTAGGGCCGCGCGAAATTGGAGTGGCTTGATCTCGCTGCGCGCGGGCGGTTCAGTGTCGCAATGTCGAAATCACTGTCATATTCGATCGACGTCCGATAACATTCGGGGAAACCGGATAACGCCCTCCGAGCTATGCAGCGACCCGCTTCCTCCAAGCAGACAGCGAATTCGCTTCGCCTCGTCCCATTGTTTCGTCAACTCGACGAAGCGGCGCTTAGCGAGCTCTCTGGACTTATAAAGACGGAAGAGTTCAGCGCCGGCACCTACCTGTTTCGTGCCGGTGACGCCGCGAACGCCATGTTTCTGATCCGCTCGGGTCGGGTGCAGATCAAGCTTAGCGATACCGAGGGTTGTGAGCTGATACTTGCGGACCTTCGGCCAGGCGAATTCTTTGGTGAGCTTGCCTTGCTCGATGGCAAGCCGCGTTCCGCCCATGCAGTCCTGGTAGAAACTTCCACGCTCACTGTGTTATCGCGAGCGACCTTCCTCGCGTTTATCGATCGGCGGCCGGGCATTTCTTTGGAGCTCCTGAGCGCGATGGCTCATCGCTTGCGGCGGACAGATGAGCTGTTGCGACACCGTGTGGCAAAGAATGCGAACGAGGAACAAGCGGCACGCGCGACAATTGCAGATCAAGCGGCGGACGCCATCGCAAGGTTTGGAGGCAGTTGGAAGTTTATAACCGCCGCGATGTTTTTCCTGGGAGCATGGGTCTTCGGTAACAGCTGGCTACTTTATAATAAGGTTTTCGACCCGTATCCCTACATCTTACTTAACCTGGTGCTTAATATGATCACGGTGCTGCAGGCTCCGGTTATTATGATGTCTCAGAACCGTCAGGCCGCGAAAGATCGAATCCGCGCGGATTTAGACTATCGAGTTAACCTGAATAACGAACTTGTGTTATCCGAAATACTCAGACGTCTTGATCGTCTCGAAACACAAGCCGCGATCACTAAAGCGGAAACGGATCCATAACGGTTCTGAGTTCGTACGATCGGATCCGCGTAGAAAACGAAGGGAACTCTCCTTTAGTTGCATCTTTCTTCCGGAATTAAGGGCGTTACCATGCTTGCGTGCGCCTTCGATCGGAGGCGTGGTTGACGCCGCCGGTTGTGCCTGTTTATTGGCGACGTGGCGTCCGATATTACTCTCTATAGTCGTGAATGGTGCTCCTGGTGTATAGACGCGAAAGAGTATCTCACCGAGCGCGGCTTCAAGTTTACTGAAATCGACGTCGGCCAGGACCGGGTAGCTTACAAGGAAATGACCGAGCTGTCGGACCAGACATACGTTCCGACGCTTGTCGCTGGCGACGACGTTCTCGCCAACTTTGATACCGATCAGCTGGAAAAGTTTCTCGGCGAGCACGGAATCAAGCCTTAATGCTGTTTGGCCTTTTCCTTACGCTGGGCGTTGCTGTTCTGAGCTTTGCCCTGCGAAGCTATCAGACTTCCTTCGCGCAGAAGCTTGGCGCGTTCGGCATTCTCGTTTCCACTTTTCTCGCGATCTACTTCGTGACGGGAAGCTGGGTTGGGGGGTTGATGGCGGCGCTCGGCTGGCTCTTTCTCCCGTGGGTTGAAATACTGACACGGATTCGCGCGCTCCGGTTGCCGAAAGAAAAGGCGCTTCGCCCCAAGTCGCCGCCACCGTCCGACGTTTTTCCGACGCTCGAAGAGATCACGCGCGAGATTCAGAACGAGGGCTTTGTCCACATCAACGATGCGGGATGGGACTGGGAGGATTACCGGCAATTTTTCCGGTTATTCTACAAGGACGAGGATCGAGCGCAGGCGACGATCTGTTTGAATGAGCAAAACGATCTGTCGTTTTATTACCTGCGCATTTCGTCGCGCGCGAGAGACGGGATCGTCTGGACGACATGGAACTACCCGCTCTCCTACGGGTTGAAACTGACCCCACAATTCCGAATCAATCGGCAGCGACCTGATCAATCATTCTGGCAGCTCTATCAAAGCCACCGCGAATATCTGCGGCAGAACCAGGTCGAAACAAACATCATCGATCCGATGGATGAAGAGCGCATCCAGCTCGAAGTGGAGAACGACCTGCGCGATCAGATTGCGCATAACATTAAGAAGGGCGTTCTAAAACAGGCGTCCGACGGCGAGGTGAAATATTCCTGGCGCGGTATGATTTACCTTTGGTGCCAGTTTTTGCGGGATTTGGTGCGGTTGTAGAGCCGGAGAGCCCTTAGTCGGAGGCCGCGCCCGGATCAGATCTTCATCACCTCGGCCTCTTTGCGCTCGAGGTGATCGTCGATCGATTTTACAAATCGATCCGTCAATTTTTGCACATCCGCTTCCGCGTCGCGAAGGCCATCCTCCGTTAGCTCGCCGGACTTGTGCAGCTTCTTCGATTCTTCGATCGCCGTGCGACGATTCGCGCGCACCCGCACCCGCGCTTCCTCTGCCATTTGCCGGAGCGATTTGACCAGGTCTTTACGCCGTTCCTCCGACAGCTCCGGCACTGGCAGTCGGATGATCTTTCCATCGACCTGCGGCGTAATTCCAATCTTGGATTCCTTCAGCGCCTTTTCGATGTCCTTCACCGTGGACGCATCGAAAGGTTGCACGACAAGAAGCCGCGGCTCTGGCGTTGTGATCAAGGCCAACTGCTTCAACTTCATGGCCGAGCCGTAAGCAACCACGTCCACATTCTCGACAAGGGCCGGTGACGCCTTCCCGGTGCGCACCCCCGAGAATTCATGGATCATGTAGTCCACGCTTTTTTCCATCGTCTCCTCGGCCTCGAACAAGATTTCTTCTGCGCTCATTGGTTTAGCCACTCGTTAACTGGCGGCGTGCAAATGAAAGCCGCTGCAGCCAGAATCGCAATCGCGAAATCGTCAGCTCCGATGCGTTACTCCGTCACCATCGTGCCGACGGCCCTGCCGAGGATGACGTCTGTAAAATTGCTCGGTTTGTTCATGTCAAAGACGACAATCGGAATTTTATTATCCATGCAGAGACTGAACGCAGTGGAGTCCATCACCTGGAGTCGTTTGGTGAGCGCGTCGCCGAAGGTGATGCGCTCGAAGCGCTTCGCCCCGGCGTCGGTCTTGGGGTCGCGGTCATAAACGCCATCGACCTTGGTCGCTTTTAAAATGATATCGGCACGAATCTCACTGGCGCGCAACGCGGCCGTTGTGTCGGTAGAAAAATATGGATTGCCCGTGCCGGCGACGAAAATCACGACCCGCCCGAGCTCAAGGTGACGAATCGCGCGCCCGAGGATGAAGGGCTCCGCGACATTTTTCATGTCGATCGCGGTCTGCACGCGTGTCTCGACGCCTGCCTGCTCGAGCGCGCTTTTTAATGCGAGGCCGTTGATCACGGTCGCCAGCATCCCCATGTAATCGGCAGTCGTGCGATCCATGCCGCGGTCACTCGCCGAAATCCCACGCCAGATGTTACCACCGCCGATAACGACTGAGGTTTGCACGCCGAGGGAACGCACCTCTTTGATCCGCTCAGCGATCTCGCGCACGATATGTGGCGAAATATTTTCGCGTGAGCCCTGTTCCCTCAGCGCTTCTCCACTGAGTTTCAGGACAATGCGCTTATAAACAGGCGCTGGCGTTTCACTCGGCATGGCAAGCCAAGATCAATCAGAAAGCCGCGCGTCTTGGAAGGGAAAACGCGCATGCGTAACTTCGTGTTCCTAACTCTGTCATCTTAAGCGGCGCCGGACTGCAAAGGACCTCGCCCAGTGGGCAGCGTGCCTTCGCCGTTTGCGCAACTCAGGATGATGGCGAAACGACTGCCGCAACGGTGTGGCCGCGCAGCAGCCTGGCCGCCGACATGCGACGTTTTCCCTCAAACTGCACCTCATCGAGGGCGACCGCACCTTCGCTGGCGGCGACGATCAATTCATCACCCGAAGAGCGGATCAATTCCCCCGGCGTTTTTCCAGCTGTTTCCACGACTCGAGTGCGAAATATCTTCAGCTTTAGCTCGCGACCTTTGTCGTCGCGCACAATCGTGAAGCTTCCCGGCCACGGGTTGAACGCACGTATTTTTCGCTCGATCAGCGCCGCTGGTTCCGACCAATCAATGCGACCATCCTTCCGCGTGAGTTTTGGCGCATACATCGCGAGCCGATCGTTCTGGGGCATCTTCGGCGCAACGCCTCGTTCTAACTGATCCAATGCATCGCCCAACGCCCCCGGCGCAATTTCACCGATCCGATCATGCAGCGAACCGCCCGTTTCATCAGCCGTGATTTCGATTGCTCTCTGCAAGAGAATGTCGCCGGTGTCGAGTCCTTCGTTCATGTACATCACCGTGATGCCTGTCTTCCGGTCGCCCGCGACAATCGCCGCCTGAATCGGCGCGGCTCCGCGATGCTGGGGCAAGAGGGAGGCGTGCAGGTTCAGACATGCAATGCGCGGAATATCAAGGACCGCGCTCGGCAGGATCTGCCCGTAGGCCATTACAACGATCACATCAGGTCCGAGCGCGGCGACCTGCGCGACGGCGTCGGCGTGTTTGATGCGCTCTGGTTGAAAGATCGGCACGCTGTCCCCGGTGAGTGCCGCTTTGATCGGCGGTGCTTCGATGCGTTGATCGCGGCCGACCGCTTTATCGGGCTGCGTGACTACGCCGACAAGGTCGTGCAGTGCGGAGGTTTGCAGGAACCGCAAGACCGGCACGCCGATCTCGCCCGTGCCGATGAAGACGATCCGCATGCCGCGCTTTACGGCATCAATCGCGAAACCGGCGCCGATCGCCGCGGCCGTTGCGCGGCCATTCGTTGCGCGATCAATTTGTCCCCGGCAGTGATTTCCCGCTGCCCCACGGACGAAGCGCATCTGGTGCAGAGATAATCGTAAATTTCCTTGTCTGGAAGCACGAGGAGAAGGCGTTCGCGGACCGGCATCGCCGTCTTACATTTTGCGCAATAGAGACTGGAGGCGGTGAAGTTCTCAAACTGCTGTTGGCTCATGCTCCCCATTCGCCCCGTCGGCTACGCTCGCTAAAATTCCAAGCAACACCTTTGCCGGGGGCTGCATCGCGTCGATCACACTGATCCGTTCCTTTGAGTAGTACGTCAGGACCGGTTTCGATTCATTCTCGTAGGTATCGAGGCGGCGTTTGATGACTTCCTCATTCGCATCATCGAGCCGGTTGTCCTTTAAGGCGCGTTTCTTCAAGCGAGAGAAAAGCATCTCTCGGTTGGGGCAGGAAAGGTGAAAGACTTTTTTCACGTCGATGAGTCCATCCATGATCTTCGCCTGGCCGACGTTTCGTGGAATTCCGTCGAGCACGAGTGTGTCAATGTCGGGTTTAAACGCGTGTGCATCCACCGCGGCGTCGATCCTGGCTTTCCAAAGCTGTACGGTGATTTCGTCTGGTACGAGCTGGCCTTTACTGGAGTAATCGAGGAATGCGCGGCCGACCTGTGTGCGAGTATCGATCGAGCGAAACACATCTCCGCAGGCGCAATGGAAGAAGCGCGGGATGGTGCCAAGGGTTTTGCCTTGTGTGCCCTTGCCGCTTCCTGGCGCACCGAAAAGAAGATACGTCTGATATTTCATGAGGAAATGCGATCCTAGTGCAAATCAATCGAGCAGCGCCAGCTTTGTCGTTCGCCGCGCTCTCAGAGTATTCGACGCAGTCGACCGCTATCCTGCGGCGGCGACTGGCTCCACATTCACGCGGCGACCCGCGCGATCGAATTTCACCTGGCCATCCACAAGAGCGAAAATCGTGTAATCGCGGCCAAGTCCGACGTTTTTTCCGGGCAGAAACTTCGTCCCGCGCTGACGGATGATGATGTTGCCAGCGACGACCGCTTCACTTCCAAATTTCTTTACACCAAGCCGTTTGCTGACGCTGTCCCGGCCGTTCTTGACGCTGCCCTGTCCCTTTTTATGAGCCATGACTTAAGCCGCTTCCTCCGATTTCGCGGTCTTCTTCGCCTTCGAAGATTTCCCGCCAAGGCTGATGCCGGTGATCTTGATCCGCGTCAATTTCCGGCGGTGGCCAACTGTCCGATGATAACCTTTCCGGCGCCGGTATTTAAACGCGATCACCTTCTTGTCTTTCCGCTGCTCGACGACTTCACCGGTGACGGTCGCGCCTTCAATTAACGGACTGCCGTGCGTGAGATTATCGCCATCACCGTGAAACAGCACGTCCCCGAAAGTGGCCTCTTTGCCCGCTTCGACGTCGAGTAGGTCAACATCAATGATGTCGCCTTCTGCGACGCGGTGTTGTCTGCCGCCGGTTTTGATAATTGCGAATGCCATGGCCGTAGGAAAAGTCGGTGAAATTCACATGGTCAGCGCGCTTTGACAAGCGGAAATCCGGAACTGGGTGGTCAACGCGCAGCGCCAGTGATCACGAGGGTGATCTCACCTTTAAGCGGATGCGCCTGATAGTGCGCGAGTAGCTCCGCCGCGGTCCCACGCCGGAATTCTTCGAACTTCTTCGTTAGCTCACGTGCCACGCAAAGCTGCCGGTCCGGCATAATCGCGAGACAGGCGCTCAACGTTTTTATTAAACGGTGCGGCGACTCAAAGAACACTGAAGTTTCCTCGCGCTCAGCCGCTGCGCGCAGCTCGCGCTCGCGCCCGCCACTCTTGGGCGGCAAAAAGCCGCGGTAAGAAAAGCGATCGAGCGAAAATCCAGAGCCGACAAGCGCCGTTAGAATTGCGGATGCGCCTGGCAAAATCGTGAACGGGAGATGCTGATCGATGCATTTACGAATGAGGCGCGCGCCGGGATCCGATAGTCCCGGCATTCCGGCGTCGGTAATGAGCGCCACGTTTTCGCCGGCGGCGAGGCGCTCTGCCAGTTCCTGCGAACGCATCGCTTCGTTGTGCTCATGGTAACTCACGAGCGGCTTCCGAATTTCAAAGTGACGCAACAAATTCCCGGAATGTCGCGTGTCTTCCGCTGCGATCACGTCGGCCGATTTCAAGGCTTCGAGCGCGCGCAACGTGATATCGTTCAAGTTGCCGATCGGCGTCCCGATTACATAGAGCATCGGATGGCGAGGGGATTTGACCGCCGCGATTTTAACGTCGCACTGCGGTGATGAATTCGTCGCGATAACGCGGCGTCGTATCGGGGGCGAACCCGTGGCGCATGATGTTTTCCGTGACGACGCGTGGCAGAAGAAACTGGAGCAGATAATCGCTCCCGCCCGCTTTTGTTCCGCCGCCGGACATCTTGAATCCGCCGAATGGATGACGCCCGACCACAGCGCCGGTGCACGAGCGGTTGATATACACGTTTCCCGCCACCAGCTCCGCTTTGACTCGTTCGATGTTCGCCGGGCTGCGCGAGAAAAATCCGGCGGTCAGCGCGTAGTCGGTGTTGTTCGCGACTTCGATCGCTTCGTCGAGATCGCGCACCTTTAAAACACTGATTACTGGCCCAAAAATTTCTTCTCGCGCCAGACGCATCTCGGGTTTGACGTCGGTGAAAATAGTCGGTGGAATGAAGTAACCTTCCGGCGGCAGACCTGTCGATTGAAACGCGAGCGTCGCCTCTTTTTTGCCAGCCTCGATGACTTGTTGGATCCGCCGGTAGGCCGCCTCATCAATCACCGGCCCGACCGTGATGCCGGGTTCTTCCGGATTGCCGACGCGCAGACTCGCCGTCGCGGAGATGAATCGCTCGATGACGTGGTCGTAGTTTTCCTTAAGGACGATGAGCCGCGACATCGCGGAACATTTTTGGCCCTGATAACCGAACGCGGAATAAACGGAATCGACGATCGCTTCGTCGAGGTCGGCATCTGAATCGATGATGACGGCGTTCTTTCCGCCCATTTCACAGACGACACGCTTCAACTCCCGCTGGCCTGGTCGCGTTTTGCCGGCGCTTTCCCAAATCCGTAGTCCGACTTCGCGCGAGCCAGTAAATGCGATCATATCGACGTCTTTGTGATCGACACAATGCGCGCCAATTACCGAGCCGTGGCCGGGCAGGAGGTTTAGCACGCCAGGCGGCACGCCCGCTTCCTCAAACATTTCCATCAGCTTCGACCCGCACACCGCCGCTTGCTCGGCCGCTTTCATAATGACGGTGTTGCCGGTGACGAGCGCGGCGGAAACCATACCGGTCAGGATCGCCATCGGAAAATTCCAAGGCGCGATCACAAGCGTCACGCCGCGTGGCCAGTAGTGTTGGTAGCTCTCTTCGCCCGGCACGTGCTGTGTCAGCTGCGGTCGACCGATGATCCGCATTTGCTGCGCGTAAAAGAGGAGAAAGTCGATCGCTTCGCGGATGTCACCATCCGCTTCCGCCCACGGTTTTCCGACTTCGTAAACTTCGAGCGCGGAGAGCTCGAAGCGCCGCCGGTCCATGATCGTCGCCACGCGTTCCAGCAATTCCGCGCGATGATTCACACTCACGCGGCACCAATGATCGAACGCTTTCCGCGCGGCCTGCACGGCGCGCTCCGCTTCTGGAATTCCCGCTTCCGCGACGTAGCCGACAACTTCGCTCGGCTTGCTCGGGTTTTGCGACGGCAGGAATTTTCCCGTCGTGATTTTCTCACCATCGATGACGATCGGATAGTGGCGGCCCAGGGACCGATGCATTTCGCGCAAAGCGCTGCGCATTTTCTCCTGGCTCGCTCGGTGAACGAAATTGACCAGCGGCGAGTTTTCGTAGCTATCGCCGGGCGGTGTTTCGCGCGTCGCCGCGCCGTTGCGTGAATGGTCGGCTGTGGCGGCAGGCGTGTCGCCCGCGAGACCGCGCGTCGACTCAGTCGGCACGGCTGCCACCGCAGTATTTACAAGCGAGCGCGGATTGCGGAGCAGCGCCGCCTCCGACGCGTTGTCGGAAAACTTTGCGCGCAAGAACCCTTCGTTTGATGTGTTCTCGAGCAGGCGCCTGACGAGATACGACATGCCGGGCAGCAGCTCGCCCACCGGACAATATTCGCGAACGCGGTAACCCATCTCGACCAGCGCACGCTTGATCGGGTTCGCCATCCCGAAGAGGAGCTGAAACTCGAAGCGGCTCTTATTGATTCCGAGCTGATCCGCATATGCGATCGAGTGCGCGATGCTGCGGACGTTGTGCGAACCGAACGCCGATGTGACGATCGATTCGTTCTCGAGCAGGATGCGCGTGCAAGACTCGAAATTTGCGTCGCTCTCCGGCTTTTGCAGCCAGACCGGAACACGCCAGCCGTTCTGCGCGGCTTTGATTTTCTCGTAATCCCAGTAGGCGCCTTTCACCAGCCGGACCGTGAAACGCGTGCCACGTGCGCGGCCCCAGTCAATCAGATCGCGAAGATCCTTCTCGGCATCACGCAGATATGCCTGGATCACGATGCCGGCGTGCGGCCAATCGCGAAACTCCGGTTCGTCGAACAACGTACGGAAGAGCTCGAGTGTCGTGTTTTTGTGCGCGTAGCTCTCCATGTCGAAATTGACGAAAGCGCGGAGCTCGCGCGCGCGTCTCAGAATCTGGCGCAGCTTTGGCCCGAGATGCGAGATCGCGTCCGCCGGATCGGCCGGATTCATCTGCGAATAAAGTGCCGAAATCTTTACCGACAGATTAACGACCGGGAACAACTCCGATTGGCCTCCTAACGGGTCAGTCCAGCCGACGGTTTGCTCCGAGAGACCTTCAAGCAATCCCAGGCAACGTGCGGCGTACTGGTTGGCTTCCTCTTCGCTTACGACCGCTTCGCCTAACAAGTCGACCGTGAAACCGATGCGTTCTTTCCGGCGCTTGCGCAACGTCTTCATGACGTCGTCGGGATTGCGGCCGGCGATAAATTGGCGCGCCATGCCGGAGACGTTCCAGCGAAGTAGCGGTGCGGTGAGCCACGGAAAAATGCGAGCGGCGCGGATGCCGGTCTGCATCAGCGGAGCGAAGCCATTCCGCATGTCGGCGAAATACTCATCGAGGTGTTGAACGATGTCGCGGGAGCTGCGGAGAGAGGCGAGCACATCGACGAACCGAAACATTTGCACCTTGAAATGCTCGTCGCGCAT
>JBDUAZ010000155.1:0-11714 GCA_040004385.1 Chthoniobacterales bacterium
CACGCACGGCCGCGGGGCATACCAGCTAACGCTCCCGTAAGCTTAGTCTGCAGCTGGGCGGGGTAGTGAAAAATCTATCCCGCCCAGATTCTTGCATGAGGTAATGTCATCGCTCCTCACGGACCTGATGGCCGGCTGCATCTTTCTGGTGCTCGCCGGTAGCGCTACATCGAATGATGCTTTGCCGTCAGGTGTGATGGAGGGACATCTGAAAATTCTTTCGTCCAGGCCGGTCGAACTCGCCGATGAAAACGCCTCGACAGTGACAGCGGAAAACTCTGCGGAATATCCGTTGTATCCCCTGATTATTTTGAGCCGGGGGGATAAAAAAGAAATCACGCGAGTGACTGCTGATAGCGACGGGAATTATCGTGTTGCGCTGCCTCCCGGCGATTACATTCTGGATATGCAACGGCTTAAACACGGGCACGTTCGCGCAAAACCTCAACCGTTCACGATTGTGTCGAATCGGACTGTCCGCGTTGATATGGATATCGGTCCGGATCTCTCGCGAAATTAGGTCAACGCACGCCCTTGCCCGATTGACAAATCGAATCGCGTGCGTTGAATTTCGGAGTTAGTCCGCTTCGTCGCTAGCTCTTCGAGGCGCGCCCGTTCCCGATGAGCGGTTTTCTGCAGGCGGCTTTGGCAATTAAACGACGCGACACGAATTATGTCCGGACACAGTAAGTGGTCCAAAGTTAAACGGTTCAAAGGCGCGCTGGACGTGAAACGTGGCGCTCTTTTTAGCAAGCTCGCGAAAGAGATCACGATCGCGGCGAAAACCGGCGGGGGCGATCCCACATCGAACGCCCGTTTACGCAGCGCCATTGTCTCCGCGCGAGCGCAGAGTATGCCGAACGACAATATCGAGCGCGCGATCAAACGCGGCACCGGCGAAGGCACAGAGGCGCAACATTTCGACGAAATCGTTTACGAAGGCTACGCGCCGGGCGGAGTCGCCGTGATCGTGGAAGCAGCGACGGACAACAAGAATCGCACGGCGGCCGATTTGCGCCGCATTTTCACCAAGAATGACGGAAGCCTCGCGACGAGCGGCAGTGTTTCTTACATGTTTCACAAAAAAGGACGGATCACGGTGCCGCGAGATTCGATTACTGAAGAAAGCTTATTTGAGCTGGCTTTGGAGACTGGCGCAGAGGAGTTGACAACGGAGGAGGAGCAGTATGTTATTACCACTTCCCACGATCAGCTCTACGCAGTAGCTGAAGCGCTCAAACACGCGGGCGTCACCACCGATGGGCAAAAGTTTACTTTTATTCCCGATACGACAGTTCCGGTCAACGACGAGACCGTTGCGCTGCAAGTCTTGCGCTTGTGCGACAGTCTCGAAGACGACGACGACGTTCAAAACGTCTATTCAAATTTAGATATCCCTGACGAGTTGCTGGCCAGGTTGCCGGCTTGAAAATAATCGCTGCCAATTAGTGGGCAGCTCGCTGCATCTGCGGCGCCGAGGTCTCTGTTACTTATGAGCGAAGAATCTGATAATCAGCCTCAGCTGGACACTGGTAGTGCGCCTGATACGGGACGCAGGCCCCGTCGCCGTTTTCCGCGGAGACATGGCCCCGCACGTGCGCGTGACGATGAGCACGGTAGGGATTTTCCTGGTTCTTCCGGCAGCGGAAATAATGCGCAATCCAGCGAGCTAATGCGGACCGGCGGCGAGGGTGCGAATGTCGCCACCGATCAAGGCAACGGGGGGAGCGGCGACGCGGTTACCGAGAGGAACTTCCGTGACCGGGGAGAAGGTTCGTTTCAGAACGGCGAGCAGATCGAATCTGAGCCGGAGTTGGGCGACGGTGTCATCGAAATTTCTGGCAAGGGATTCGGTTTCCTCCGTGACGCGAAGCGCAATTTCGTGCAAACGCCGAACGACATTTTCGTAACGCCAGAAATCGTTCGACGGTTCGGCTTGCGCGACGGCATGTGGATCCACGGCGAGATTCGTCGCGGGAATCGCGGCCCGCAATTGACCCGCCTGCTGAAAATTAACGACGACGAGCCGACGAAGTATCAGGGCCTGCGTCCCTTTGAAGAGCTGACGACGATCAATCCGAATCGGCGAATCAAGCTCGAGACGGTGCCGGACCGCTATACGACGCGGATCATGGATCTCATGACGCCGCTTGGCATGGGTCAGCGCGGGTTGATCGTGGCCCCGCCCCGCACCGGCAAAACCACGCTCCTTCAACACATCGCCGACGCGGTTGTGAAGAATCATCCGGAGATGAAGCTCATCATTCTTCTTGTCGACGAGAGGCCGGAAGAAGTGACCGAGATTCGCCGCACGGTCCCCTCAGCCGAGATGATGGCGAGCTCGAATGATAGTGATATCAAGAGTCATACACGTATCGCGCAGCTTGCGATCGAGCGCGCGAAACGTCTGGTCGAGGCAGGCAAGGACGTCTTTATCCTGCTCGATTCGATCACGCGCACGGCTCGCGCTTTTAATAACGCGACCGGTGGTGGCGGCCGCACCATGAGTGGCGGCATTGACGCCCGCGCCATGGAGATTCCTCGTCGTCTTTTCTCCGCTGCCCGGAACACAGAAGAAGCCGGCTCGCTGACCATTGTCGCCACCGCGCTTATCGAAACCGGCAGCCGGATGGACGAGTTGATTTTCCAGGAGTTTAAAGGCACCGGCAACATGGAGCTTGTGCTTGATCGCAAGATCAGCGACCAGCGCATCTACCCGGCAGTCGACATTTTTCTCTCTGGCACGCGTCGCGAAGAGCTGCTTATGCAGCCTTGGGAACTCGATAAGATCAATATGATTCGCCGTGGTCTGGCCGGCCACAAGCCAGGTGAAGCGATCGAGCGTCTGCTCATGTTCGTGAAGAAATTTCCGACGAACGCGCAGATGCTGAAAGAGATCCCGGGTTAAACCTGTAAAGGTTGTCTCGGACTGCCGATCGAAAACGGTGTCTAGCCCACAAACGCCCGGCCGTCACAGACCGCCGTTAAAGGAAGTCGATTGGGAGGTCCTCCCGCCCGAGGAGAAACGCAAGCGCGCTCAAATCGAGCCGCTCTTTAAATGGATCGCGCTCATCATGGATAATCTCCTTCGCGTGCCGGGGACCAAATTTCGCTTTGGTCTTGATCCGCTTGTCGGTTTGCTCCCCGGACTTGGGGACACCAGTTCCGCCATGGTTTCCGCCCTCGCACTCATTCAGGCCGCGCGTCTTGGCATGCCGAAAATACTCCTTGCGCGGATGTCGGTAAACATCCTGATCAACGAGCTCGTCGGAATAGTGCCAGTCGCGGGCGATGCATTTTCGTTCTGGTTTAAATCAAACGCGCGAAATTATGAGCTGCTCAAGCAACACCGGATTACGGCGCGCGTGGCAGGCCCGAGCGATTGGTTTTTCGTCATTGGCGTGCTTGTCCTGCTGGCCGCAATCGTCTGCGCCGGATTGCTAGTCAGCCTTTTCATGCTGCGCGAAATTCTAAAACTACTCGGCGCTCACTAGTTGATGTTTGCCAGTACGTGGCGCGCATAAGCGGCGTGAATTGTCTCGCGCGCGTTACGATATCGGTCGACGAAAACGTCAGGATTCGCCAGGCCCATTCGCGCCGCCAGCTGCCGCTGCTCGAGTTCGCCAGCAGGCACATTCGAGACGCTCTTGTTGTCAAAACGGCGCAGGGCCGATTCTACGCGTCGCAAAAAAGCGTAGCTTTCTGTTAACCCGCCCGCCTCGGATTTCGTCAGCAGGTTGTGCCCCGCCAATCGTTCGATCGCTTCGTGCATACTCGCGCTCCAGCATCCAGCGCGCATCTGAACGCCCTGGACAAGAAACTCCGCTTCAACAATTCCGCCCACACCCGTTTTGAAATCGCGAATATCCGATCCGGTCCCGCGATCACGCCGGATTCTTTCGAGCATCGAATGAATCTGTGCGCAGAGATCCGGACGCTGGCCGGCATGTTGCCAAACTTCCTTCGCGATTTTCAGGAAACCATCTTGATCTGGCCCGGTGATGGGACGCGCGCGAGTCAGCGCCTGGATTTCCCACAGATGCGCACGCGTTCGATAGTACGATTCAAGTGACGCGAGCGAGCACGCGAGCGGGCCTTTCTCGCCGTCCGGACGCAACCGGGGATCGAGTGTGAAAATCGCGCCTTCCGCGGTCGATTGCGCCATCGCCACCATTAGACGTTGCGCAGCGCCAATGTCTTCTCCGATAAAGATAACGTCGAGATCGGCGCCATAGCTGATCTCGCTACCGCCGAATTTTCCGAGAGCAATGATTGTTAGGTTATCTTCGCTGCCGCGCAACCGATTTACAAAAAGGAGACACGCTTCCGCGAGCGCCGTTTGTTCGCGAAGAATCGTCGGGAGATCGGCGAGCGCCAGCACGTCGCGCAACAAAATTCGGAGGGACTGCGTGTGACGGTAAACTCGCAGCGCATCGAGCGAAGATTTGTGGATTTTTATCGCATTGAGTCGCCGCAAATGTTCCGCCACCGACACATCGCGGTCGAGCATTCCCGCCGGGGTGCTTTCTTCGAGAAGCTGCGGACGCCGAATCAGCAGATCGCCAGCGTAGCGGCTCGCATCGAAGGTTTTTATCAGTAATTCGAGAAGCCGCGGATTTGCGACCAGCAGTTCGAACAACATGCTGCGCAGTCCGTAGGCTTCGACGAAACGCACGAATTGATTCAGTGTTGCATCAGGATCGGCAACCTCACCGAGCGACTGGAGCAGAAGTGGCCGAAGATTGCGGAAGACCTGACGCGTTCGCGGCGCGATGTGAAAAGCGCCTGGTCCCTGGGCCAGAGCGGCGAGTGCTTTGGCAGCGTTCTTTTCGTCGCGGAAGATCGTGAGATTAACTGCGCGGGCTCCAGTCGCGCCTGCTGGCTCAGAGACGATTCGATGGAAGACCTCGCGGACGTGCTGCTGGTGTTCCTTTAGCGCGGCCGAAAAATCCGAAGCGCCATGGAATCCGAGACTGAGGGCGAGACGACAAAGCGCGTTCGGTTCGTTCGGGAGAGTGTGGGTCTGCTGCTCGCCTTCTATTTGCAAACGATGCTCGACGCGGCGGAGAAAGCGGTAACCGGCATCGAGCGCACGCGCTTCGTCGCGAGTCAGCAGATCAAGCTCAAGCAGTTTGGACAGGACCTTGAGGGTGCTTGTGTCCTGCAAGAATGCGTGACGCGCGCCGTGGAGCAGTTGCAACGCCTGAACAACGAATTCCACCTCGCGAATACCACCGGCGCCCAGCTTGACGTCGCGGTCGATATTTTCGTGTCCGACGACGTCCCGCTCAATGCGCCTTTTGATCGTCGCAACCTCATCCAGCAAATCCGATGTCGGACTTTTTGGATAGATAAACGGCTGATGCTGGCGCAAAAAATCGTAGGTCAGCTCGCGGTTGCCGCAGATCCCGCGCGCTTTCGTCAGGGCAAGCCGCTCCCAGGTTTCACCGAAGCCGGAGTAGTAATTTTCCATGCTCTCGAGCGAGCGCGCGAGGGGACCTGCAGTGCCTTCCGGGCGTAGTCGCAAATCGACGCGAAAGAGTGATCCTGACGCGTCCGGTGTGGCGAATGTCTCGACAATTTTTTCGCCGAGGAGATTAAACCATTGGTGATAGGTGAACCCGCCCGCGAGATGTCCCTCCTCACTGTAGAGAAACATCAGATCGATGTCGGAACTATGGTTCAGCTCGCGACCGCCCAGTTTTCCGAGCGCGAGAACTGCGAATTTCGCCGAGGGAATTCCGCGCCGGCGACCGAGTTCGACGCTCCAGTGACGAACGACTTCCGCAACGCAAATCTCGGCGACGTGCGACAACTCGGCGGCCGTTTCCTCGAGCGGTGCGGCGTCGCTCACCTCCCGTAGCGCAATCCGAAACATCTCCCGTCCTTTCCAGACTCGGAGCAACCGAAAATTTTCCGCTGCGACTTTCTCGTCCGCAAATCTGCGCAGATCGGTAAGCATTTCGCCGTAGTGTCGCGGGGCTGAAGAGACTTGCGGCTGCGCGAGCCAGGAAAGCAGATCGGGCTGCTGGACGAGACGCGTCGCGCAGATGCTCGAAACAGAAATGAGATGGAGGAGCGCGTTCTGACCGAGCGAGGCAGCGTCGATCAACATCTCCAGTGGTTCAGCCTGCGCGGACCAGCCCTTCGCCAGGCTCGCGAGCGTCATTTCCACCTTCGAAGGATCGAGCGTGTCGGCGGCCCGTTTGCGGATCCAATCAGGGACGTCGCTCATTGTCGTGAAAATGGCGAACGCGTTTTCAAACAGTCCGCTCCGGTTGGCAGGAGTTTAGCCTAACGAACGCGACGAGCGATGACGCGTTAATGACTCTGCGCTGGTTCTGAAATTTTCTCGCGCACCTGGGCGAGTGTCCGGCGTTCCTGTCGCGTCAGGCTTTGCATTCCCTCTCGGGAGATTTTGTCCAGAAGCGGATCGATTTCTTCGGTGACAAACTGGTCGAACGTCATCAAACGGGCATGCTCGGCCGCGGCTCGGCGTTGCCGCAACGTGCGTTGAACGAACGACGGCCGACCGAAACCGAGGAGATGCGAATAGAGCCAGCCGGCCGCGCAGCCACCCAGCCACGCGCTGTGGGTGACCGTGCCAAATCGATCGATGATTATGAGGGTGGCAACGATCGCGCATGCGGCGCAGACGAGATGTTTTGCCTTAAGGCGGATCGGAAAAACGAAGAACACCATCGAAGTTAGTTCGAGTTCCGGCAGGATCGTCGCATAGGCCATTAGGACCGCGGCGACTCCTCCCGATGCGCCGAACAGGACCGTCGTCGACGGCATGAATATGAGATGTCCGACTTCGCCACTAACTGCGCCCGCCAAATAGAGGAGGAGAAAATGCCGCCGGCCAACGATCGACTCTACATCGCGTCCGAGGAGGTAAAGGACGAGCATGTTCCCGACAAGGTGCCAGGCGCCCCGGTGCAGGAAGATCGCGGTGCAGACCTGCCAGGCGTGCGCGCTGCGCAGGCCATTGTCACTCAGGCCGAGATAATCGCGCGCGAAGCCAGGCTGATATGCTTCGAGAAAAAGCTGCGTGACGAAGGCGGCGACATTCGCGCCGATCAGCCAGAGGAGGACGACACGCCGCCGTTCGGTCCAACGCCGCGTGAACGACGTCGGTCTTCGGCCGGAAAGGCGCATGTGACAAGCGTATGGCAACGCGATTTATTTGTCGATTCTGAAATCGACCTATGGAGGCGTGAGCACCCGTAAACCGCCGGCGCGGATCTGAAATTCGACCGGACAACTGCCGACCACCTCGCCGTCGATTTCTACCGGCACATTTGCATCGCTCGTCACACGAAGCCGGCGGGTCTGAAAGTATTCAACCTCCGGGGAAGTGATTTGGGAGCTGAACACGACATCCTGCAAGTAACGAATGATCTCGATGTAATTCAGCCGCTTGAAGACCAGGACATCGAGCAACCCATCATCGATCATCGCCTGTTTGAAGAATGGAAAGGGGCCGCCGTAAAGCCGGCCATTTCCTACGAGCACGAGCGAGCCTTCGTCGGTCACCGCATTTTCGGATTCAATCGTCAGCCGCGGTGGCTGGCGCGTCGCGATTTGCGCGGCAGAGATCAGATAACTGAGTGGACCGAAATTGCGTTTAAACGTACGACTCGTTTCCTGCACAACTTGCGCGTCGAGGCCGACGCCGGCGAGCTGGACGAAATGTTTGCCGTTCGCGCTCGGAAGATCGACGCGGCGCGTGCGCTGGCTACGAATTATCTCCCAGCAGTGATCAAGATCATTTGCGGGAAGGCCGAGTTCGGTAGCAAAGACGTTCATCGTTCCCAACGGCAGCAAACCGAGCACAACGTCGCTCTCCGCAATGCCATTTACGATTTCATTAATCGTGCCATCTCCACCGGCGGCGACGATGGTTTGGAAGCCTTCCTTTACTGCGTGACGCGCGAGTAATTCAGCTTCACCCGAGCGTGAGGTCGCGCAGAGAACAGCGCCGCGGGTCAACGATTCGACGCGTGAACGCCACCGCGTTGCGCGGTCGCCACGTGCCGCAGGGTTAAGTATGACAAGCGTGTTTTTCAAACTGCAAACATGAGCGGGGGCTTTCCTCTTTTAATCAAAGTGCGGCTGCGTAACTTTCCCGCGTGAAAAGGATAACGCGGGCACTGCTCATTTTCGCGGGAGCGATTCTAGCGTTAGCAGCAGTCATCGTGATCGCGGTGAACCTGTATGTGCAGTCACAGGCGACACAACTACGGATTGAGCAGGAGCTCAGCCAACGCCTCGGCACCCCACTGCGCATCAAGCGCATGAGCGTGACGCCGTGGGGGGGATTGGAGTTAAGCGGGATCACCATTCCCCAGACTACTCCTGGTGTGGCGGGAAAATTTCTCGAAGCGCAAACCTTTCGGCTTCGAATTCATTTTCCGTCTTTGTTCTCGCGCCGGCTGGTCGTGAAAGAGATCTCGTTGATAAATCCGATAGTCAATTGGGCGCAGAACGATGACGGCAAGTGGAGGTTGCCCTCAAGTCTTCCAGAGGGGGGCGCCGCAAGGCAGCCAGTGAACGCGCAAGCACGACAACCACACGCTCCAGTTTCCACGCCAAGCACTGCTCCAGAAACCGCCGAAACTGCGGGTGCTCCCGGCGTTGCGCCAACTGTTTCGCCGCTTGCGACCAACAACGGCGCCCCGCCACAAAATCCGAGCGGCGGCTCTTTTGTTCCTGAGATTCGGCGAGTGAATCTGGCAGGTGGTCGGTTCCATTTTTACGACCAAAAGGCACACGTGGTTGCGATGTTCGATAACGTAACCTTCAGGTCGAACTTCCGCGACACTGCCGCTGTGCGCGGCAATATCAGCATCGGGAAAACATCTCTGCGAGATCGTTTTTTTCTAGAGCAGTTAAAGTCGCCGCTCGAGTACGGACCGACTCAGCTCGACTTTTCCAAAATCACCGCGCGTGCTGCCGGCGGGGAAATTTCCGGTCGCTTCACGATGCACCCGGAAACGGAAGATTCGCCGTTCGCGGTCGCGGTTGTATTTAACGCGCTGCAGGCGGATCGGCTCGTCGCCGAAGCAGGCGGTTCGCCAGGGGTAATAACTGGCCGCGTCGAAGGGAGACTCGACGCGAGCGGTAAAACTGCGGACGCAAATGCGTTAAGCGGCACGGGCGAGATCTTTTTACGCGATGGGGAAGTGCGGCAATACAGCATCCTGGTGGCGCTCGGACAGCTAACGCAGATTCAGGAGCTGCAGCAATTACATCTCGATCAGGCGCACGTGAAATATCATATTGATCCCGGGACCGTGACCGTGGATGAGTTGCTCTTGCGTTCGCCGAACATTCGGCTTTCCGCGACCGGTACGATTTCCTTTGACGGCGAGCTCCGGATGGACGCGCAATTTGCGCTCAACGAAAAGATTCGCCGACAGCTCTTTCGTGCGATCCGCGATAATTTTCAACCAATCGAGGAATCGGGTTACTCTGCGATAAACTTCCAGATTAGCGGCACGATTGATCGCCCAAGGACAGACCTGATGGAAAAATTGGTGGGCCGCGACCTGAAAGATATCGGCAGCGCAATCAAAAGCTTGTTAGGCGGCATGTCGGAGCGAAGCAAAAAGAAGCGAAGGCCGGAACAGTCTGCCGCGCCGGCCGCTATCGAAACGGCTACCCCGTCAGGCGAGGAGAGCGCCGCGCCGACACAGAGCCCGACGCCGCCGTCGCCATGAGAGTAATCGCCGGTTCCGCCGGCGGCATCCGGCTCGACGTGCCGAAGACCGACGTGCGTCCGACGATGGACCGTGTAAAGGCCGCGATATTTTCAAGCCTCGGCGAACGAATAATCGGTGCGCGCGTGCTAGATCTTTTTGCCGGGACTGGCGCGCTCGGTATCGAAGCGCTAAGTCGCGGCGCGGCGGACGCATTGTTCGTCGAGGAAAATGCAGCCGCCGTGGCGGCAATCGAACGCAACCTTGCGCGAACAAAATTTCAAGGAGCGATTCGGCGACAAGACGTATTCGCGTTCCTACGGTCAACACTTCCGCGCAAGCCCTTCCAAATTATCTTCGCCGACCCGCCCTACGAAAAAATGCGCTCGGGCGAGGCGTTCACACAACTTCTGCTCGCTGATGAGCGGCTTGCTGGATTGCTTGAGACCGCGGGTGTGTTCGTTCTTGAGAAACGCCCTGACGAGACCCTTCCGGACATTTCGTTATGGGAGGTGGATCGCGCGAAGAATTACGGCGCAACTGAAGTGCTCTTTCTTTCCCGCGCATCCGCTGCCTCGCTCCCGTTGACCGACCAATGATCCGGCTTCTCTACAACGTCCTTTTTCCGATCGGGTTCATTCTTTTTCTGCCTGCCTACGCGTTCAAAATGCTGCGGCGCGGCAATAATCTTCAAAATCTCGGGCAGCGCTTTGCGATCTACAGTGCGGACGTAAAGGAGCGGCTCGCGCGTTCTCCGCGCACCTGGATTCATGCCGTCAGCGTGGGCGAAGTGGGCATCGCGCTGAAGCTGGCAGCGAAGCTAAAGCAAATCGATCCGGATTTTGCCTGCGCGCTGACGACCACGACCACAACCGGTTTCGCCTTCGCGCGACAGGAGGCGTGCGACTGGATCGAGGTGCTCTACAATCCGCTCGACTTCTGGCTCATCATACGGCGCGCCTTCGCCATCATTCGGCCGCTCCGAATTATTCTTGTTGAAGCGGAAGTGTGGCCGAATCTCGTGGCAATCGGCCGCGCGAAACAAATTCCGATTGCGCTGGTCAACGCGCGGCTATCGCGGCGATCCGAGCAGCGGTTTCATCAGTTCAAACGTTTCGTTGCGCCAACATTTCGCTGCCTCGATCTCGTCTGCGTTCAGGAACCCGAAGACGTCGATCGATGGGCGCAGCTCGGCATTCCTCACGATCGAATCGTGGTGGTGGGGAGCGTCAAGTTCGATCCTGCTGAGATCAAATTAAACCCTGCATTGCCGTTACAGGTATTGCGCGCGTTTGGAATCGAGACGGGTTGTCCGATACTTCTCGGCGGTAGCACACACGCCGGCGAAGAAGAAATCCTCGGTAAGATTTTCCAGCGACTCCGGGTCGATTTTCCGACACTCACGCTGATTATCGCACCGCGGCACGTCGAACGAGTGCCGGAAGTTCGCGCGCGACTCGAGCAAATGTCCCTGCGCACTGTGCTGCGAAGCGAGGTGGGCATCACGCCCGCGTCCCCGGTGGAGTGTTTGCTTCTCGATACCACCGGCGAGCTGCAACATTGGTACGCCGCCGCGACGATCGTTTTTATCGGCAAAAGTATGACCGCGCGTGGCGGTCAAAATCCTGTTGAACCGATCATTGCCGGCAAACCGGTCCTCTTCGGGCCGCACATGGAAAATTTTTCCGTCCTTGCTCACGGGCTCGTCACGAACAAAGCCGCGGTGCAAGTCGATACCCCGAACTCATTGCAACATCAGATCGAGCGTCTCCTGCGCGATCGCGACGCCGTGTCGCGCCTTGTCGCAAATTCCGCCGTTGTTGTGGCTGCGCATGCAGGCGCGACGGCGCGTACTGCGTCCCTGGTCAGTGCTTTGCGTTCCCGCGCTGTATGATGATCCCACTGCCCGCACCGTAAAAGACTTGCAACGCAAGGATGCACTTCTGATATTGCCGCCGCTTTCCTGACCCTATCGTCCAGTGGCCTAGGACACCGCCCTTTCACGGCGGT
>JBDUAZ010000044.1:0-3442 GCA_040004385.1 Chthoniobacterales bacterium
TCACGAGCGCGTGCCACATTGTCGACACGCGCCTGGCGCGAGCAAGTCGCGCGTTGGATAGCCGATGTGTCTCTGCTAATGTGCGCGCAATTCATGACGAAGCAGACGGACATTCCCAATTCCGCGCCTTCGGATTTTATCCGCGACGTTGTGGCGGATGATGTGAAATCCGGAAAGCACAGGGAAATTCATACGCGCTGGCCGCCCGAGCCCAACGGCTACCTCCACATCGGCCACGCGAAAGCGATCTGCCTGAACTTCGGCATCGCGCACGAATACGGAGGCGTCTGCAACGTGCGAATGGACGACACCAACCCCGCGAAAGAAGAGGTGGAATACGTCGACTCCATCCTTGCCGACACGAAGTGGCTCATCAGCGGGTGGGCTGATGACGCCTTGGGTCTGAAGCCATCCGGTGGAACCCCCGAAACGCAAACGATCGACGGCAAGACTGACTTTCATCTTTCCGCGATCCGTAATCCGGGCTCCGACGCGCGCGTCGAGGCTTTTCATGCTTCCGATTATTTCGACCAGTTTTACGAATACGCGCTCCAATTGGTTCGCAAAGGGAGCGCTTACGTCTGTGACATGACGCCGGAGGAGATGGACGAATTTCGGCGGATCGGCAAAGAAAGTCCGTTCCGCAATCGGTCGGCCCAGGAAAATCTCGACTTGTTAGGCCGAATGAGAGCGGGCGAGTTCCCGGACGGCACACGGACGCTGCGCGCGAAAATAGACATGTCGGCGCCAAACATGTGGCTGCGCGATCCGGTGTTGTACCGGATTCGCCACGCCGAACATCACCACACCGGCGCGAAGTGGTGCATTTATCCGATGTATGATTGGGCGCATACACTGAGCGATTACATCGAGGGAATTACGCATTCGGTTTGCACGCTGGAGTTCGAGGTGCATCGCCCGCTTTACGAGTGGATTCTCGAGTCGCTCGATCTGCCGAGAAAACTTCCTCACCAGTACGAATTCGCGCGGCTCAACATCACTTACACCGTGATGAGCAAGCGAAAGTTGTTGCAGCTGGTGAATGAAAATTTGGTGACCGGCTGGGACGATCCGCGCATGCCAACGATTTCCGGACTCCGTCGGCGCGGGGTCACCGCGACTGCGCTGCGCGCTTTCGCTTACAACATTGGCATCACGAAGTATCCGAGTATGACGGATGTCGCCGTTCTCGAGCACGCGGTGCGCGACGAGTTTAACCGCACGGCGACGCGACGTTTCGCCGTGCTCCATCCGATCAAAGTTGTGATCACCAACTATCCCGCGGGCCAGACGGAGGAACTGGAAGCGGTCAATAATCCGGAGAACGCAGCCGCCGGGTTACGCACAATTCCGTTCAGCCGCGAACTTTTTATCGAGCGCGCCGACTTCATGGAAACGCCACCGCCAAAATATTTTCGCCTTAAACCCGGAGGCGAAGTGAGATTGAAGTATGCCTACATCATCAAGTGCGATGAAGTGGTAAAGGATGCGGCGGGCAACGTCACGGAACTTCGCTGCAGCGCGGATCTCGAGAGCAAATCCGGCGGTCCAACCTCAAACCGCAAAATCAAAGGTACGATTCATTGGGTGAGCGCGCCGCATGCCGTTGATGCCGAAGTTCGTCTCTACGATCGACTGTTTACCGTAGGAGAACCCGACGCTGAGGGGGATTTCAAACGCTTCCTGAATCCGAACTCACTGGAAGTCGTAACGGCAAAATGCGAACCGTCACTGCGCGACGCTACTCACGAGGAACGCTACCAGTTCGAGCGGCTTGCTTACTTCGCCCTGGACTCGGACTCCACGCCGGGAAACATCATTTTCAACCGCACTGTGACCCTGCGCGACAGTTGGGCGAAGGAAGCAAAGAAAACCTAACGATAGCCCAGCTCTCACGTGATGCAGCGCAGAGCGCGATCGAGGCGAGCGAGAACTTCTTCTTTGCCAAGAATTTCGAGCAGATGATAGAGGCTCGGCCCGGCGTTGCTCCCGGTAACGGCGAGACGAGTCGGATGAACTAACGCGCCCACTTTTATTGTCAGCTGTGCCGCGGTGGCCTTGAGCGTCGCTTCCAAAGTCGCCGCATCAAAATCTTCTAACGCGGCGAATGCATCGCGGAGGGCGAGCAATCGCGGTTTGTTTTCGGGCACGAAATGTTTCGCAGCGCCTTCTGGGTTGAAGTCGAAAGTTTCTCGGAAATAAAAGCCGCCGTAGGCGGGAAGTTCACTGAAGATTTTGAACTTTCCTTTGCAGGTATCGAGCGCGGCGTTGACGTAGCGCTCCGAATATTTTGACAGATCGATGCCGGCTTTCCGCAACGCCTGGATCCCGAGCTTGCGAAACCGGTCATCATCGAGCTCGCGGACGTATTCGCCGTTAAGCCAGACGCATTTCTCGAGATCGAAAGCGGCATTCTTGCGATTGATTTTCGCCAGGTCGAAAAGGCGGATAACTTCGGCGATATCGAGTTTTTCGCGATCGTCTTTAGGCGACCAGCCGAGCAGGCAGAGAAAGTTCCGCACCGCTTCCGGCAGGTAGCCGCCGTCGATGTAAGTGTTCAGGCTCGCGCCCTGGTCACGTTTGCTCATTTTCGAACCGTCTTTGTTTAGGATGAGCGGGATATGCGCAAAGCGCGGCGGCGTGACTCCAAGGGCGCGGTAAAGCTGGACATGTTTCGGCGTATTCGAGAGATGATCTTCGCCCCGGATAACGTGCGAAATCCGCATTTCGATGTCGTCGACGACATTGACGAAATGGAAAATCCATGAGCCGTCGGCGCGGCGAATTGTCATGTCCGGGTTTGTATTCGCGTCGGCCATGTCGAATTCGATGTGACCGCAGATGACGTCATCGACGACCACCTTTTCGCGCGCGAATCGGAACCGCACCGCGCCCTCTTCTCGATACACGCGATCGGCGGCCTCAAGTTTTTCGAGGTACCGCTGGTAGATTTCTTCGCGCTCGCTTTGAAAGTAAGGCCCATACTGGCCGCCGATTCCCGGACCTTCATCCCAGTCGAGACCGAGCCAGCGAAGACCATCGTAAATCGCCTGGGCAGCTTCAGCTGTGTTGCGCGATTTATCGGTGTCTTCCACCCGCAGGATGAATTTCCCGCCTTCGTGGCGCGCGAAGAGCCAGTTGAATAGCGCAGTGCGCGCGCCCCCGATATGCAGGTAACCGGTCGGCGATGGCGCAAAACGGACGCGAATAGGGGAAGACATGGATTGTCAACCTGAGCGAAAGTGAACAACCTCGCAAACCCAGATCCGTTGCGCGTTTAGCGGCGTTCCACAGAACGGTCCGTCAATCAAATGCTCGCCAAGGGCGTTTCCGCGGGGCCCGCGATTACCTTGCCTTTCGGATCGAAGCGGGATCCGTGACATGGACAATCCCATGTTTCCTCCGCCTGGTTCCAGCGCACAATGCAACCCATGTGCGTGCA
>JBDUAZ010000120.1:0-3429 GCA_040004385.1 Chthoniobacterales bacterium
AGCGCGCTGAAGGTTTTCAGGTCGGCTTGAATGCCCGCGCCCGCGCTGCTATCCGAACCGGCGATCGTAAGGACGACCGGAACGTCAGGGTTCGGCCCCATCCGTCGACCTACGCGCCGTCGGGTCCGATCGCTTCGACCGGGCAGCCTTCCATCGCTTCCTTGCAAAGCGCTTCTTCTTCTGGCGATTCCGGCTGCTTGTAAACAAAAGAGTGTCCGCCGTCGTCGTTGCGCTTAAAATTTGCGGGCGCGGTTTCGCGGCAAAGATCGCAATCAATGCATTGATCATCGACATAGAATTTTCCGTCTATGTTTTCAGGATATTTGTTCGCGACGTCGGCCATTGTCTTTCGGTCCTCAAAAAGCGAATGAAGGTTAGGACGAAACATCTTCCTCGCAATGGATATTTGCCTATTTCCTTGCCTTCGTCGCGACCACTTGCGAGCGCAAAGGCGAAGACTTTGTGACACCGGGCTGAGTTCTCAATGAAATCAGAAACAACGAATACGTTGCGTGCTTTTCTGATCGAGCTCGCCGTCTACGGCGTCCTCGTGACGGCCTACTTTTTCCTGGTGCTTCATTTCCTGGCGGGCTGGTTGCAACAGATGAGCGCGCACCACATTAAAACCTACGCGCTTGTTGCCATCGCCCTCATTATCGGCCAGGCCGTCGTGCTTGAAGCTGTGACCACATGGCTGTTGCGCTTTCTGCGCGGCCGCTCCGAATAACAAATGTTTTTTCCAATCTCGAACTCCCATATCAGCCCGGTCTATCTCGTGGTGATCGGTTTTCTGATCGGCATCATGGGAGGCTTTTTCGGAGTGGGCGGGAGCTTTATTGCGGGCCCGGCATTGCGAGCGGTCGGTCTTGACTGGAATTTCGCGGTCGGCACGGATCTCGCCCACATCGTCGGAAAATCTGTGGTTGCAGCCAAGCGGCATCGCGCGCTCGGAAATGTCGACTTGCGCCTTGGTCTCATAATGGCCATCGGGACGATGGGTGGCGCCGAATGTGGCGCGCAGTTGATCCAGATGTTAAAGCGCGCGGGCAATGTGAATTTCGTCGTCAGTGTAGTCTCAATCATCATCTACGTGAGCATTTCCAGCTTCATGATCTGGGAATCCTGGCGGACGCTTCACTTCCAGAAAAAACGTGGTTCTCGTGGCAAAGTGTCCGGCCCGTCCGTCAAACAGGATGAGTCCTCCTTCAGCCATCGCACCCGAGCGATCCAGCGCCTGCATTTGTGGCCGATGGTCTCCCTGCCGACCTCGGGTGTGAAAGCAATTTCACTTTGGGTGATCATCCTGGTTTCCTTTATCGGTGGGCTCTTCAGCGGCTTTCTCGGTGGAGGCGCCGGTTACATCCGAATGCCAATGATGGTCTATATCCTTGGAGTGCCGACCCATCTCGCTGTCGGGACCGATCTTTTCGAGATTATCATCTCCGCGAGCTACGGCACTTTCAGTCACGCGATCAAAGGCAACGTCGACATCCTCATCGCGCTCGTCATGAACACTGGCGCGGCGGTCGGAGCCCAGATCGGAGCGATCTCCACTCAATATTTTGCGGGACCAAAAATCAGGTTGGCGTTCGTGCCCCTTCCATTGATCGGCGCTGCCATCGTCGTTTACACGCTCATGACCGGCCACAAACTGTAAACGCAAATGCGCATCCTGATTTGCAGCGACGGTAGCGATCCCGCGGACAAGCCCGTACTTCTGGGCGGGCGGCTGGCCGGGCCGTGTCACGCCGAGACGACCCTGCTGGGCATCGCCGAATTATCCGGCGACGAGGCGCCGCTCCGTGCCGCGCTCGAGAGGGAAGTCGAGAAATTGCGCTCATTCGGCCTAACGCCCGAATTAGTCTTGCGCACAGGCGAGCCGATTCGTGAAATCCTGCATCAGACCACTTCGATTGAATACGACCTGACGATTATCGGCGCCGAACGCAAAGGGACGACAGGCCTCTATTGGCGGTCGGAAAGAAGCTATGAAGTGATCAAGGCGATTCCATCTCCGGTTCTGCTCGCGACGGGCCCGTGTGAGAGCCTGAAGAGTTTCGTCGTTTGCACCGGCGGCAAGAATTACATTGATGCGGCCGTTCAGCTCACCGGCAAGGTGGCCGCCGCCGCAGGCGCGTCCGTCACGCTCCTCCACGTGATGGCGGAGCCGCCCGCGATCTACGCGGACCTCGTAAGGCTGGAAGAAGATGTGGAGCGGCTTCTGCAATCCGGGTCCGAGCTCGGGCGAAATTTACTCGCGCAAAAGCAGAGCCTCGAGCGTCTGGGAGTAAAAACCGAAGTTCACGTTCGTCATGGCGCGGTTCTTAGTCAGGTTTTCGCCGAAGTGAGTGAAAGAAAGCACGACTTGATCGTCGCCGGCTCGTCTCACACGCACGGGCCGCTCGGTCACTACATCATGGGTGACCTTACGCGCGGGATCGTGAACCGCGCCCGCGTGCCAGTGCTCGTCGCTCGCGCCGGAAAATCGACGGAAACGCCTCGTCGAGGCTTCTGGGATTCGGTAAAACAAATGTTCGGCGCAGGCAACGGGGGCACCACCGGTTCAGCAACGCCCCGACCTTAAATCTCCACTCGTTAGTCACTGGGCGAAAGCAGACTTGCGACGGACCCGTTTTGCGCGCGCATTAGCGCTTCGCCGATCAGGACGGCATCCACCCCGCACTTTTTGATCCGCGCAATATCCTCGGCGGATTTGATGCCGCTTTCGCTGACAAGCACGAGATCGTCCGGCACCTCGACGCTCAAACGTTCGGTGACGCCCAGGTCCACCTCGAAAGTAGCAAGGTCGCGATTGTTAATGCCGATAATGTCCGCATCGGTTTCCAGCGCGCGATCAAGCTCAGCAAACGTATGGACCTCGACCAGAGCATCGAGCTGATACAAGCGCGCCGCTTCCAACAACCGCAAGAACCGTTCTTGCTCAAGCGCCGCGACGATCAGCAGAATAGCGTCCGCTCCGATCGCGGCGGATTCGAGGATTTGGATCTCGTCCAGGATGAAATCCTTCCGCAATACGGGAACCGAAACAGCCGCTCGTACTTCTTCGAGATGCGCGATGTCGCCTTGAAAAAATTGCCGATCCGTCAGCACAGAAATCGCCTCTGCACCGGCCCGGTCGTAGTTTTTCGCGATCACGACCGGCTCAAACGAGTGGACGATGACGCCTGCGGACGGCGAAGCCTTCTTTATCTCTGCGATGACTGCCAGCTGATTGTGCCCGAGTTGCAGGGCCGAGCGAAAGCCGCGGAAATCGTTCCGACGGAGCGCGAGTTCTTGCAGCTCTCTGCGTCGTGCGCGCAACTGCTCGATCTCGTTCCGTTTAACTTCAAGAATTTGATGGAGACGATTCATGGGTGCGCCAAAATTCTGTAGCAGAACGCATGGCGCGCGCCATTGATCTTCTGCCGC
>JBDUAZ010000051.1:0-11488 GCA_040004385.1 Chthoniobacterales bacterium
GTCAGCGTTCGCCCTCTCCTCCCACGCAAAACTAAACGTCGTCACGACGCTGCCTGATTTCGGCTCGCTTGCCCGCGAGATCGGCGGCGACAAAGTCGATGTCACGACGATGGCAAAACCGACCGAAGATTCACACTTCGTCGATGCACGTCCCAGCTTCGTGGTGCAATTGCGCAACGCCGACGTCCTTATCGAGGGTGGCGCGGAGCTGGAAATAGGCTGGCTGCCGCCGCTACTGCAAAACGCGCGCAATGGGAAAATCGAAGCCGGTAAGCCGGGCCGTGTCGTCGCGTCGCAGGGCATTCGACTGATGAACGTGCCGGCGAGCGTCACCCGCGCGGCCGGCGATGTGCATGCTCTCGGGAATCCGCATTTCATGGTCGACCCGATCATCGCAAAGACGGTCGCCCAGCATATCGCGCAGTCGTTCGGCGCGCTCGATGCTCCGAATGCGGCCTTCTTTGATTCGAATTACAAAAAGTTCGAGGCGACAATCAACGCGAAGCTCCAGGAATGGGGCACGGCTTTGCTGCCGTTCAAGGGTCAGAAAGTCGTCGCATATCATGATTCGTGGCCGTATTTCGCGCATCGTTTTGGTCTCGACATCGGTATCTTCCTGGAGCCCAAGCCGGGAATTCCGCCGTCGCCCTCACATCTGGCAGAAGTGATTGAGCAAATGAAGGCGCAGAAAGTTAAGGCGATCATCGTCGAGCCTTTTCACGATCGGAAAATCGCCGAAAAAGTCGCTGGTTCGACTGGCGCGAAGATTGCCGATTTCGCGCAATATCCCGGCGCACTGCCGAACACCGATACATATGTGAAGCTGATCGACACGCTGGTTTCGCGGCTGGTCGCCGCGATGAAATAGCAGCGGCCTTAACGAGCAGAAGCCGAAATCCGGAATTATGTGGGACGTGATGTTTTGGCCGATTGTGGCCTGTGTTCTTTTGCCCTGGCTGCTTGTTTATCTCGGGCTGCACGTCGTGCAGCGCGGGATCATCTTTATCGACATCGCGATGGCGCAAATGGCCTCCTTAGGCATTTGCGTGGCCTTGCTCTTTCGGGTCGATTTGCACAGCCCCGCCACCTTCGCAATCGCGCTCGGTTTCACGCTTGTGGGCGCTGCGATTTTTTCGCTTACCGGAAAACGCACGAGCCAAATCCCGCAGGAAGCCATTATCGGGATCGCCTACGTCGTAGCAGCGGCGACGGCTGTCATGCTGCTGAGTCGCGCTGCGGAAGGTGACGAGGAAATCAAACAAATGCTCGTCGGAAATATTCTGCTCGTTTCTCCGAGTGACGTGTGGATCTGCTTCGGACTCTTCGCGCTCGTCGGCATTTTCCATTTTGTGCTGCGGCGCAACTTCCTTCTCCTTTCATTCGATCGCGACGCAGCCTATCGCAAAGGTCTTAACGTGCGCTGGTGGGATTTTCTGTTTTACGCAGCGTTTGGCCTTGTCGTTACGAGCTTCGTCCGTATCGCCGGCGTGCTTCTGGTTTTCAGCTATCTGATCGTGCCGGCGGTCTGCGGGATCAATCTCGCGAGCACGCTACGCAATCGGCTCCTCTTCGGCTGGCTGATTGCTCTCATCGGCGGCGTCGCCGGCCTTTATTTTTCTTTCTGGGGCGACTTCCCTTCAGGCGCGGCGATCGTCTGCACCTTTGGCGCATTACTCATTTTCGTTTCGGCGCTTAGCTTGTTCCGCGGCAAGAACGCGTAAGCTAGCGCGTGCATTCGTTTCATTACGATAGCGGTCGGCTCTTCTGTGAAGATGTCGACCTGAGCCACGTAGCGAAGAAACACGGCACGCCGGTTTACGTCTACAGCGCCGGCACGATTCTCGATCACTACCGGCGATTACAGCTGGCTCTTGGCGAGATCGATCACCTGATCTGTTACGCCGTGAAGGCGAATTCAAACGGCGCCATCCTTCGGCTTTTCGCGGATGAGGGCGCAGGCTTCGACGTCGTCTCGGGCGGCGAACTTTTCCGCGTCGTCCGTGCGGGTGGGGATCCGACGCGCTGCACGTTTGCTGGTGTCGGCAAATCGCGCGAGGAAATCGAGTACGCGCTCGATCAAAAAGTTTTCAGTTTTAACGTCGAGAGCGAGGCTGAGCTCGATTGCATCAACGACATCGCGCGAAGCAAAGGCGTGCGCGCGCCGATAGCGGTCCGCGTTAATCCCGACGTCGCTGCTCACACGCACAAATACATTTCGACCGGCGAGAGTGAGAACAAGTTTGGCATCGCGCTCGATCAAATTGCGGACGTCTACGCGAAAGCGGCAAGTCTGCCAAACATCCTCGTCCGCGGCCTGCAGATGCATATCGGCTCGCAAATCACCGACGCAGCGCCATTCGCGGAAGCGATCAAGAAAATCGCGCCGGTTGCCCTCGACTTGCGACGCCGTTACGGGATCGAATTTTTCAGCATTGGCGGCGGAATGGGCATTGTTTACGAGTCGTCATTCGCGAGTGGCGGGCGCGCCTGGTGGACCAGGGATCATAACAAAGTCGGCGACGCACCGAAGCAGTTGACGATCGACGACTACGTCGCTGCGATTTTGCCGCGGCTGCGGAGCTTGCATGGAATGCGCGTGCTGCTTGAGCCGGGCCGTTTTCTGGTCGGAAACGCGGGGGTATTGCTGACGCGCGTTCGCTACATCAAGGAATCGGCCCAGAAAAAATTCGTGATCGTAGACGCAGGAATGAACGACCTCATCCGTCCCGCGCTTTACCAGAGTTTCCACGAGATCGTTCCGGTAGAGAAACCGGCGTCATCGTCGTCGCAAGAGCGGGTCGACGTTGTGGGGCCGGTTTGCGAAAGCGCGGATTTCTTCGCGCAAGATCGCGAACTGCCAGCGATGAAACAGGGCGATCTGGCCGCGATCATGAGCGCGGGCGCTTATGGATTTGTCATGGCGTCGAACTACAATTCCCGCCCGCTCCCGGCGGAGGTGCTTGTGCGCGCCGGCAACTTCTCTCTCATTCGCGACCGGCAAACAAACGCTGACCTGGTACGCGGCGAGATCGAGCCGGCATGGTGACGGGAGGATACGCTCCTTCCCGACGTTGGAAAGAACAGGGCGACACCCTCCGGCGCGGGGCATCGTATTTGCATCGACGCCCTCCTCAGGATAAATACTGCTCCTGGTACCCGCGATGAAACGCCTTCTGCTCATTCTATTGCCCCTCGTCCCTCTGCTCGCTTCGCCTCTGCGCGCCGCGACTGCGCCGGGAAGCGAATACGTTCTCCTCGTCGGCGGGCCATCGCTCCAGGTTTGGGAAAAATATAAGGCGCAGCCGCACGATCACTGGTGGGCCAATTTTGTGCGCGCCGCTCGCATTCGGACGGAGCAGTTGCGTGAGAAATACGGGCCGGATGCGAAGATCACGTGGCTCGTTTATAAGCAGGGTTATATCGATCGTGGCGCCCAGGAACACCAGAACCTGCTCGAATTTCTGGATTCCGTGCGGGACAGGTTCAACCTGAACCTCGTCTACATTCGCGACGGCACGGACGTTATTAATTATTTGAACAACGGGCAGCCGCGCGACCAAATGAAGGTGGCGTTCCTCGAATACTTTGGCCACTCGAACAAAGCCTGCTTCATGTTCGACTACAGCAGTAACGTCGACAGCGCCTCGAAGTCATTCCTGCATCAAAGCCAGTTCGTCGGGATCAACCGCAACGTTTTCACGCGCAACGCGGCCGTGCGGAGCTGGGGTTGCCACACCGGCGAAATGATGTCGAAAAAATGGCGTGAAGCCACCGGCATTCGGATGTGGGGAGTGATCGGGAAAACTCAATACATGACCGACGAGTTGCCAATGCTTGTCCCGATTGGGGCGAAGTGGACGAATTGATTTCCGATTGCGGATTCCCTGTTTGCAAAGCAGCATCGCGTCATCGCGATGACATTTGCTGAACTTAAAAGGCTCTACGAGCAGCCGCTCTTCGACCTGATTTCGCAAAGTCGCGCCGTGCACCTGCGACACTGGCACGGCGAACAAGTGCAGCGTTGCAGCCTGCTCAGCATCAAAACGGGTGGCTGCAGCGAGGATTGCGGCTACTGCGCGCAGAGCGCTCACTATTCCACCGGGCTCGAGCGCGAAGAACTCATGCCGGTCGACGACATCGTTACCGCCGCGAAGCGCGCCCGCGCCCAGGGCGCGTCACGTTTTTGCATGGGTGCTGCATGGCGCGGCGTTCGTGATGGAACTCCGAAGTTCGAACAAGTCCTCCAAACGGTCCGGCAAGTTGGTGAGCTCGGGATGGAGGTTTGCGTGACCCTCGGCCAGATCGGCCTGGTCGAAGCGCGCAAACTCAGAGAAGCCGGCGTCACCGCCTACAATCACAACATCGATACGTCACCGGAATTTTATCCCGAGATTGTGACCACCCACACGTTCACCGACCGTCTGAACACGATCGCTGCCGTGCAAAAGAGCGGAATGTCTGTCTGCTCCGGCGGCATTATTGGCATGGGCGAATCGATCGATGATCGGCTGCGCATGATCGAGGTGTTAAGTAACTTTGATCCGCAGCCTGAGAGCGTGCCAATTAACTGCCTGATGGCGATGGCCGGCACACCGCTCGCAGATCAGCCGCCCGTTGATGTTTTTGAACTCGTTAGACTGATTGCGGTCACGCGCATCGCGATCCCGAAGGCGCGCGTTCGGCTGGCGGCGGGTCGCACGCGGCTCTCACGCGAAGGCCAGGCGCTATGTTTTTTCGCGGGCGCGAATTCCATCTTTTACGGAAACAAGCTACTCACCGCTGAAAACCCGGCGGCTGATGCCGATGTGGCACTTCTGCGGGAACTCGGGCTGCACATCGATGCAGAGGCCGAAGCGGACGTTGCCGGGAGTGCTGCGCCGCGCTAACCAAGGGCGCTGCTAATCTCGCTGAGAAGCGACGGTCCGCGATAAATGAATCCGGTGTAAACCTGGACAAGCCGCGCGCCTGCCTCGAACTTTTCTCTGGCGCTTTCTCCATCCGAAATTCCGCCGACGCCGATAATCGGCAGAGCGGAACGCGCTGCGATGGCGCGGACAAACTGCGTCGATTTCTCGCGCAGTGGCGCGCCGCTCAGGCCCCCCTCTTGGTCGTGTGGAGCGGGAATGGCGCCGTGATCGAGCGTCGTATTTGTTGCAACGATGCCCGCCACACCGTTGCTCTCGCAGGAGCTGATAACGGCATCCAGCTCCTCGTCCGACAAATCGGGCGCTACTTTCACGAGTACCGGTTTCGGTCTGTTGCGATTCGCCTTTTCGACCGCATGTAGTAACACGCTCAGCGCCTCTTCGCGCTGCAACTCGCGCAGCCTGGGAGTGTTTGGCGAGCTTACGTTCAAAACAACGTAATCGGCCAGATCCCTTAGCGCGTTGAACGAGTAAAGGTAATCATCGACTGCGCCCTCGATCGGCGTTGCCTTCGATTTGCCGATGTTAATTCCGATGGGAACTTTTGGCCAACCGCCGGTCGCGCGCAATTTGAGGAGACGCGCCGCGACCACCTCCGCTCCGTCATTGTTAAATCCGAGACGATTTATGAGCGCGCGTTGCTCCGGATAGCGAAAAATCCGCGGCCGCGGATTTCCCGGCTGCGGCCTTGCCGTTACGGTTCCGATCTCGATAAAGCCGAAACCGAGCGCGGCCCACGCCGGCAGGGCGACGCCGTTCTTGTCAAAGCCCGCGGCGAGTCCAATCGGATTCGGAAACGTGAGACCGAAGACCTGAGTCGGTTTCGCGATCGGGTGAAAACGACGCAGCCACCGTAGCGCCACCGGAAACGAAGAGGCTGCACGCAAGCAGGCTATCGCCGCGTGATGCGCTCCCTCCGGGTCGAGCGAAAAGAGCAGCGGCCTAACGAACCGTCCGTAGGCGTTTGCTCCGCTCATTTGCCGATGCAGAACTGCGAAAAAATGGAATCGAGTATCTCCTCAGCATTTTCGCCACCTACGACTTCCGTCACCGCTCGATGCGCCGCGCGCAAATCAATTGCCATGTATTCGGCGGACATCCCCTCGTCCATCGTCGCGCCGGCGCGTTCGCAAGCCTCCAGCGCGCGACGTAAACAATCGCGATGCCGCGAATTGATCGCGACGCTGTTCTCTGCGCGAAAATGTTCCTGGCCGATTGTGTCGATGATTCGCTCCTCCAAATCGCACAGTCCTGCATTTTGAAGACACGAAATCCGGAGCGCTTCAGTCCCCCGCCAATCGACATGTTCCGGAAGATCGCTTTTGTTGAGCAACAAGATTTGCGGAAGTTCCATTTTTATCCCGTTGAAATCCTCAGGCTTCTGCAAGCTTCGGTCGACGACATGGAGCACAAGGTCCGCAGTTGCGAGTGATCGCGCCGTCCGCGCCATGCCGGCCTGCTCCAACGCATCTTCCGAGCCGCGCACGCCGGCCGTGTCAAGCAGGCGAACGGGCACGCCGCGGAGACTGATTACCTCTTCGATCGTATCCCGTGTCGTGCCGGGAATTTCGCTTACGATCGCGCGATCGAAACCGAGGAGCCGGTTGAGGAGGCTTGATTTACCGACATTGGTTGCGCCGTAAATCACAATGCGCAAACCATCGCGCAAGATGCGTCCGTGCTCCGATGTTCGGACCAGTTGTGTTATGCGATTTTGCACCGCTTGCATTCGCGCGCGAAGGGGTTCGCCTTCATCCGGAGCGATGCCCTCCTCAGGAAAATCAATCGAAGCTTCGACATGCGCGAGCAGCTGGGTGAGCTGCTCGCGAATCGCGTTGATCTCCGCGCCGAGGCGTCCTTCGAGTTGCTCGGTCGCCGACCGCAGGGCCAGATCGCTCCGCGCGCGAATCAAATCCATCACAGCTTCGGCTTGTGTAAGGTCCATCTTCCCATTCACAAACGCGCGCTCGGTGAATTCTCCCGGCCGGGCCGCCCGCGCCCCGTTCCGCAGACAGGCCTGCAAGACCCGCGCGCTGACGAGTATACCGCCATGACAACTGATCTCGACAACGTCTTCTCCAGTATAGCTCGCAGGCATCCGATGGACCGCGATCATCACCTGGTCGATCACACGTTCCGCGTCGACGATTTCTCCTAAAAACTGCACGTGTGAGTCGAGTCCTGACGGCTTCCGTTTGCCGCGAAAAACGCGATCCGCAACGGTGATCGCATCTTCGCCGGAGAGACGTATCAGTGCTATCGCGCCCTCACCCGCCGCCGTTGAAATCGCGGCGATTGTGTCGCCGGGTCCGACCGCTTGCTCGGTTGCCGTCACGCCGCCGAGTTGTTCAAAACATCGCGCAGGGCAGCGACGCATTCGCGGTTTTGTTCCATCGTGCCGACAGAAATACGAATCCACTGTGGCAGATCATAGCCTTTGAGAGCGCGCACGATGATCCGGCGTTTCAGAAGCTCTTTGAACACCGAAATCCCGTCGCCCACGTTCACGAACACGAAGTTCGCCGCGCTCGGGACAAAGCGCAGGTGCATCTCCGTGAATTGAGCCTGCAAATATGCGCGTCCTTCATCCGTCACGCGTTTCGTGCGGCTCCGGTGTTCGGCATCGCCCATTGCTGCGAGCGCGCCCGCTTGCGCAACGCCGTTCACGTTGAATGGCTGCCGCGTTTTCTGCAAAACCTTGATCAGCTCGGCTGGCGCAATGCCGTAGCCGATGCGCATGTTGGCCAGGCCTTGGATCTTGGAAAACGTGCGAAGAACGATCACATTGCGACCCGCGCGAACAAACTTTGTCACATCCGGCGGGGCCTCGACGTACTCGAAATACGCCTCATCGAAAACGACGACGATGCGATCCGGCACGCTCTCCATGAAATGGTCGATCTCCTCCTGCAAAAGAAGAGTGCCCGTCGGGTTATTTGGATTGGCGATGAAAATAAGGCGGGTGCGCGGGGTGACTGCTTGCAGCATCGCGTCAAGATCGTGCTGAAAATCCGGACTTGGGACTTCGATCGTTCGCGCCCCGAATGCCGCCGCAATTAATTTGTAAGCGATAAAGGCGTGCTCGGATACGATCACCTCGTCTCCCGAAGCCAGGAAAGCGTGCCCGAGAAATTCGAGGATCTCATTCGAGCCGCTGCCGAGAATGATTTCTTCCCGCCGAAAATTTAGCTGAGTGGCGAGCGCTTCCCGCAAATAGAAACCGCCGCCATCGGGATAAAGGTGCGCGTCCTCCAGCGCGGCGCGCATCGCGACGAGGGCTTTCGGCGAGGGGCCGAGCGGATTCTCATTCGACGCCAGTTTGATAATCTTGCTCGCGTCTGCGCCAAGCTCGCGCGCAGTCTCCTCGATCGGTTTCCCCGGCTCGTATACCGCAAGATCGCGTAACTGCGGATTTGCGATGTCCCAGATCGACGACGGCATGCGGTGGAGCTTAAACAAAAATGTCTCGATGAACAGGGCGCTCCGAGCTGGGTTCGGCGATAAAAAGCTGTTCACCACCGGCGATCTAAACCAACGTTTCCGCCCTATGGAGAGCTTACAATTTCTCGCCGAGACGAAGGTTTTCGGCATCGTTTTTAATCCGTGGAAGATTGTGGGATGGACAGGTTCCCTGATCTTCGGGCTGCGATTTTTTATTCAATGGATTGCCTCGGAGCGCGCGAAGCGCAGCGTGATTCCGTTTGGTTTTTGGGAATGCAGTGCGCTGGGCAGTCTCTTGCTCTTAAGTTACTTCGCGATCTACCGCCATGACTCGGTCGGGGTTTTAAGCAGCGCCATGCCGCTCCCGATTTATCTGCGGAATTTGTATTTCCGTTATACGCATCGCAGTCCGAAGCATCCGGGAAACGAACCCCGACCGCCTGATTAGCCGTGCCTCATCCCCCTCTTGCTCCTGATCTTGATCATGCTCTCATAACTACGGTGAAGAGCAGGAGTAGGATCACGAGCAGAAGGAGACAGCGGTGAATCCTTCAGAACAGATTGTTTATCTGGATAACAACGCGACTACGCAGCTCGATCCCGCTGTGCTCGACGAGATGCTTCCGTTCCTGACGACGCATTACTGTAATCCCTCAAGCGGCTACGCCCTCGCACGACGGGTGCGTGGGGCGATCGATCTGGCCCGCGAGCGCGTCGCCGCGCTCTTCGGGTGCGAGCCGACAGAGATCGTCTTCACGAGCGGCGGCACAGAATCGAATAACGCCGCGATCAATTCGGCCCTGCAACTGGACCCACAGCGCCAGCATGTCGTCACAACGTCGGTCGAACACAGCGCGACACGGCGGCACTGCGAGCACATCGCGCAGCGCGGCAACGCCGTTGCATTCGCTCGCGTCGACAGCGATGGGAATCTCGACCTGGACGAAGTCGCGTCGTCTATCACTGGCGCGACGGCGATCGTTTCAATAATGTGGGCGAACAACGAGACGGGAGTTATTTTCCCCATCGAAAAACTCGCCGAGATGGCGCGCGGCAAACGTGCGCTGTTTCACACGGATGCCGTCCAGGCAGCGGGAAAAATTCGACTTCGACTGGCCGATTCGTCGATCAATTTTCTTTCGCTATCCGCGCACAAGCTGCATGGACCGAAGGGAGTCGGTGCGCTTTACATAAATCGCCGTAGCGCGTTCCATCCCTTGCTCATTGGTGGTGGCCAGGAAAACAGCCGCCGTGCGGGGACGGAAAATGTCGCATCGATTGTCGGCTTTGGGAAAGCTGCGGAATGCGCCGCGGCGGCGATGCACGACGAAGCGACGCGCGTTCGAGCGATGCGCGATCGCTTCGAGTCGGCAATGCTCGAACGAATCCCGCAGACGTTTGTCAACGGAGGTCTCGAGGCACGATTGCCGAACACGACGAACCTGGCGTTTCTCGGGATTGAGGCCGACGCTGCGCTCATGATGCTGGATCGGCATCAGATTTGTTGCTCGGCTGGTTCAGCCTGCCGCACCGGCTCACTTGACTCGTCGCACGTCCTGCGCGCGATGAACTTGGGGGATGAACGCGCACGCGGCAGCATGCGTTTCTCATTCGGCCGCTTCAACACGGACCGTGACGTTGACAAGGCCATCGAAATCGTGCCGCGAGTTATGACGAAGCTCCGGGGACTCTACCCGGCGCCTGTCGCGGGTACGATGGCAGCCTCCGGACAGACGATCGTCTAAGTACGCGATGCGCGTTTGCGTTGTTCCAACGTCGCTTCCTGCCTCCCTATCCAAGCAGCGCGCCTCCTAGAAACGATTCAGTCTCGTCTTTCCTCTTATGGCCCGAAAACACGCGCACTCCTCTCATTGGCTGAACGATCGCTGGTGGAGGCTCACGATCGGTGACTGGATGGCGCTCGCGCTTGGCTTCATCGGCATCGTCGTCGTCTTCTGCCTGTTTTTTATCCGGCGGCATTCGCTCGAGTACAAGTTCGAACACACCTACAGCGTGGCGGCTCCAGAGTTCTTCGGATCGGCCCTCGCGCTCGCCGATCCTGTGCCAGTCACCGGCAACAAGATCGAAGTACTCCAGAATGGCGATCAATATTTCACCGCGATGCTCGCGGCAATTCGCGGGGCACGAAAGACAATCAACTTCGAGGCTTACATCCTGCACTCGGATCCCGTGGGGCTCGAATTCATCGAGGCACTTTGCGAACGGGCGCGTGCCGGCCTCGAAGTGCGCGTGTTGCTGGATGGCGTCGGATCGGGGTGGAGCTTGAATAATTCGGACGTCCGCAAGCTGAAGCAGGCCGGCTGCAGGTTCCAATATTATCACCCGACCGCTTCATGGCGGGTCGATCGGACGAATCGCCGCACACACCGCCGCGTGCTCGTGGTTGACGGCAGGATCGGTTTTACGGGCGCCGTCGGTTTCTCGGAGCAATGGTCCGGCAACGCGCAGGATAAAAAGCATTGGCACGACGTGCATGTGCAGATTGAAGGGCCCCTGGTCGCGAAACTCCAGGGCGCATTCCAAGAGCACTGGATCAAGACCGGCAACGAAGCGCTCGGCGGGGCGGATCAATTCCCGGCGTTGTCGCCCGCCGGGGATCTGAAAGCGGAGATAGTCTCGTCTCGCTCATTCTCGATGGCTCCAGTGCCGCTCCTGCAGGCGGTGTCGTTCGCGGCGGCGGAAAAGCGCATCTGGATTACGAACCCCTATTGCACGCCTACTGACGATCAGGTTGCCCTTCTCGTGAAAGCAGTCCGGCGCGGTGTTGACGTGCGCTTGATGTTGCCCGGTGTTAACAATGACCAGCCGCTCACAAAATCCGCGGGTCGCTCTGCCTACGGCCGGATGCTGGAGGGCGGCGTCAAAATTTTTGAGTACGAGCCGACCATGATTCACTCGAAAACAATGGTCGTCGACGGTCTCTTCTCGATGGTCGGAACGTCAAATTTCGACCCGCGTTCCTCTGAGATCAACGAGGAGATCGACGTCGTCGTTTACGATCAGAAGTTCGGCCGCGCTATGGAGCAGATCTTCGAAACCGACATGAAGCAGTCGCAGGAGTACACGTTCGAGCAATTCAAGAAGCGATCGCTATGGGAACG
>JBDUAZ010000151.1:0-3384 GCA_040004385.1 Chthoniobacterales bacterium
GAGCTGCGAGGCTAGGTTCGCCGGCAGCGGCAAGTAAGACAGGGCTATCATGGACAAACCTCAGAACGGCAAAATGCAGACGCGTCTCGCCCGGATCGAGGAATTGATTAAAGCCGTCGATGGAATTGCGGATGAACGCGCGCGCACGCAGACGCGCGAGTTAGTTGAGGCTTTGCTGGAAATGCAGGGCGCTGGTTTGGAGCGCATGATGGAAGTCATTTACGACTCCGGCCCTGCGGGACAGGGGACGATCGATGAGCTCGGGCGGGATGAGTTGGTATCCAGCTTGCTCCTCGTACATGGACTGCATCCGCTCGATCTCGAATCGCGCGTCCGCAATGCGCTGGAAAAAGTCGGACCGCGACTGGCACAGCACGGCGGCAGCGTGGATTTATTAGACGTGACGCGGGAGGGCGCGGTCAAACTTCGGCTGGCTGGCAATTGTCACGGCTGTCCGTCGTCGATTTTGACGCTGAAATTTTCGATTGAGGATGCCCTTTACGCGGCCGCGCCGGACGTGACATCGTTGGAAGTGGAAGGCGCGACGCCTCTAGAACCGGCAGCCGTCGATAGAACGAATGGCACTGTGCCGGTCGTTCCCAAATATACTGAATGTCCGATGCCAACTGGCAGCTAGTTAAAAACAAAAAACGAAGGAGGCAAAATGAGCACCACAGAAACCGATCGCAGCGAACGGAGCCGTCAACCGCAACCCGCCCATATTTCGGGTACGAATAAGGGCGAAGAGCAGGCGTTAACGAGTAAAGAAGTGGGGCGTGAGGCGGGTCGGAAAAACTACCAGGACGCGCGTGATTCCACTGGGATCAACGCCGCCGCCCGGCAGCCGATCGCTCCCGGAATGCCGAACATCCCGCCGGCCTAGAGGCGAGTGACATCGTCTTCGTTTGCGGCTCTGCGTCGTTTCGCGAAGGTGCCGCAGCAGCCGGTGCTTGAGCGCTGCGAGCTCTGCAACCTTGTCCTGCCGCCGACGCATCGCCATCTCCTGGATATGGCGTCACGCCAGGTAGCGTGCTCGTGCGATCCTTGCGCCCTGCTTTTTCAGAATGCGGTGGGCGGGAAATTCAAGTTGATCCCGCGCGACGCGCGCGCCCTGCCGGATTTCCATATGACCGACGGCGAGTGGGAGAGCCTCGCGTTGCCGATCGACATGGCGTTTTTTTTCTACCACACGCCTAACGAAAAGATGAGCGCGATGTACCCGAGTCCGGCGGGTCCGACGGAATCGCTCCTGCCGCTCACTTCGTGGCAGGAACTCGTTAGACAAAACCCGATCCTGCAAACCATGGAGGCTGACGTCGAAGCGCTCTTGGTTAACCGGGTCAGCAATGCGCGGGAGTATTTTATCGCGCCGATCGACAGATGCTACGAGCTCGTGGGCACGATCCGGATGCATTGGCGTGGACTCTCCGGCGGTGAGGAGGTCTGGCACGCAATCGAGAATTTTTTCACGAAGCTCAAGAGTGAAGCCAAAGGCCCGCCGCGGGAGCGTAACGGTGCCTGATCTCGATTTCACGGTCACGGACGTCGCGGAGGCGTCGTATGGATTGACGCCGCTCCTGCACTTCAAACTCGGGATTACGAACACGCCTGCGGACGAGACAATCCAAAGCGTGATCTTGCAGGCGCAGATTCAGATCCAGGCGCCTGGACGCTCGTATAACGAGAACGAGAAGCCGAAGTTAATCGATCTCTTTGGAACGCCGGATACGTGGGGGACGACCTTGCGCGCGAGGCTTTGGACACTGTCTAACACCACGGTCCGCACGTTTACCGGAAGTACGGAAGCCATTCTGCCGGTCCCGTGCAGTTTCGATCTGAACGTCGCCGGGACGAAGTATTTTCACGCCTTAGAGGAGGGCGAAGTGCCGTTGCTCTTTTTGTTTAGCGGAACAATTTTCTACGCGGCGGCCGATGGTCATCTGCAAGTGCAGCAGATTTCCTGGAACAAGGAATGCACGTATCGGATGCCCGTCAGCACCTGGCAGAAGATGATGGATGCGCATTATCCCAGCACCGCGTTTATCTCACTGGAACGCGGCGTTTTCGACCGTTTGCACGACTACAAGCAGAGCGCCGGCGTTTCGACTTGGGAGCAGACGATCGAAAAATTGCTCGCGGAAAAAAAAGAAGCCGAACCGTTGGCTACCCCGCGATGAATTCGCCTTTGCTCGAGAAGATCGTGAATGCGGTGTTGTATGAGGGCTACATCCTTTATCCCTACCGCGCATCGTCGAAAAAGAACCGACAGCGGTTCACATTCGGCCGCGTTTATCCGGAGGAATATAGTGTCGCGCAAAAAGGAGCCGAGCCGTGCGCGATGCAAACCGAAGTGCTCGTGCGCACGCGATCTCCTGAGTGCGCGCTGAACATCAGCGCGCGTTTTCTGCATCCGATGGCGCGCGAAGTGGGAGTGCTGGCGGAGCCAATTTCGGAAATGCCGGCGGCGGGCGAACCACCGTTTCAACTGGTCAACGAAAAACTCATTGGCGAAAAGCTCTGCCAAACCTGGCAGGAGAGCGTCGAGCGGGTGGTAGAGCTTCCGGCGTTGATTTTGAGCGAGGCCGCACCGAAGACCAGAGCATTTGATTTCGACTCCTCGCGTGAGCTGGAGCCGATTCGCGACGGAGAAAAGATCGCAGCGGTGTTCGTTAGGCGACAGGAAGCGCTGCGCGGTGCCGTGGAAACAGCAGTCACGCAAGTCGACGATCAGGTTTTCAAAGTGACGGTGCGAATTTTAAACCGGACGTCTGTGCCCGCGACCGAACTTCAGGATCAGGACGCGATTGTCATGCGGACGTTTGCGTCAACGCACACTGTGGTCCACGTCACCGGCGGCGAATTTATTTCTCTGCTCGAGCCGCCGGAGGAATACGCCGCCGCAGCCGCGGCTTGTAAGAACGTGAACACGTGGCCCGTGCTTGTAGGCGAAGCGGACAAGAAGCCGCGCGATACAATGCTCTCGTCACCGATCATCCTATATGATTACCCGCAGATCGCGCCGGAAAGCGCGGGGGATCTTTTCGACGGCGCCGAGATCGATGAAATTTTGACGTTACGGATCATGACGATGACCGACCAGGAAAAGCGGGAGATGCGCGGAGTTGATGATCACGCACGGAGAATTCTTGAACGAACGGAAATGTTACCGGCCGATCATCTGCTCAAAATGCACGGCGTTATGCGCGCGACTGCTCAAGAGCAATCGAACGACGAGTTTTTTAATCCGGCGACGCGTCTGGAAAGCGCAATGGTGAATGGCGTTGAACTACGAAAAGGCGATAAGGTGCGGATCTGGCCGAAGAAGCGCGCCGACATCATGGACATGGCGCTCGAAGGCAAAGTCGCGACGATCGAAGCGCTGGA
>JBDUAZ010000065.1:0-11397 GCA_040004385.1 Chthoniobacterales bacterium
CCAGCGCACGCCGAACATGTCGAGCGTGGCGCGGACCGCTCGATTGCCGAGACTGTATTTGCTCTGGCCGAATTTGCGCGCGCGATGGTTTACCGGCACTTCGACGAGGCGGTAACCGGCGCCTTTCACGAGCGCGGGAATGAAGCGATGCATTCCCTTGAATGGCACTAGCGCAAGAATGCACTCGCGCCGCATCGCCTTCAATGTGCAGCCGGTGTCGCGCACGCCATCCTTCGCGAACCTGCTCCGCACGAAGTTCGCGATCCGGCTTGTGATCCGCTTTACGAGCGTGTCTTTTCGGTCCGCGCGATAACCGCAAACCAGGTCCGCTCCACGCTGAATCTCCGCCAGCATGCGAGGGATATCAGCAGGATCGTTCTGTAGATCGCCGTCAATCAAGACCGCTGTCTCTGCGCGCGACGCCACCAAACCCGCGTAGATCGCAGCACTTTGCCCGGCGTTTTTCTTAAACTGCACGACGCGCGTTCGGGGATCGCGGGCGATCCGCCCGGCGGTGCCGTCAGTCGAGCCATCGTCGACAAAAATGATTTCGTAATCAAATGGCTGCAAAGCCGTCGCCAGCTCTGCCTGCAAAATCGGGACATTCTCCTCTTCGTTAAAGAGAGGCACAATCACAGATACCGCGGGCGACGAAATGGGCGCGGTCATAGTGGCAGGGTCCGATAGTTCCGGCAGAGGAAAATCTGGAATTGTCGGAGCGACTTTCCGAAACGGCGAACTTCGACGCTGGCGATGCGTTCCGTCGATTGAAAGCCGGCCCGGATGTTGTGCGGAACCTCGGCGTTGTCGCCCAGTTGCACATAAATCGCGGAGCGGCCTAGAAATGGATTAACACCGTTTTCCTCCGTGAAAACTTCGCCATCCGGACGCGGGGCGTTTGCCGGAGCATCGACGAATTCATCGTAGCGCGGCCAGAACGAGAACTGGTTGCGGATATCCTGCGATTCCGGGATGTAAACCGACGGATGCCCGGGCCCTTCCTGGCGTTTATTCCGGAAATAAAATGCGAGCTCAGACGCGCGAACACGTTCGTCCGCAATCACGAAAACTTTCTCGCCGCTCCGCTGCTCGACGTCCGTCCGCACTTTTTCGATCGACTCGACGACTGTCTTCCACCCGCGCATTCGGTCAGCGGGATCACGCCGCGCCACATCCAATCCGGCGCTGCGCAAGACATCGGTATCGAGCACGAGTGCGCTCCCGAGAAGCGCGATGAGAAAGGCCGGCGCGACCCACCGCACAAGCGCGGAACGTGACTCAAGCCGTTCCCGCCAGTAGGACGCGGCCAGCACGCCGAGACTGAGGAACGCGAGCGCATCCCAGTTTGGCGCGGCCGTTTTACCAAGCGACAAAAGTAGATAAAAAATGAAAATGGGCAGACCGAACCAGACGAGAAAGAGCGACTTGAACTGCTGGTGCGCCCGCCCCCATTTTGCGATTATAGCCCAGGCGAGCGCGAGAAAAAGAAGCGGCGAGTAAATTGCAAAATGTTGGGCGACGAATGCGAGCACTTCGCCGAGGTGCAGGCCGCCGGCATCCTCCACGCCGCTGCGCGAACGCAGGTGCAGGATCGTTGCCCACGCGTGTTGCGCGTTCCAAACAGCCGGAGGGATAAGGCAGATCGCGAACGCGGCCAGCAAGACATACAAACCGCGATGTCGGAATTCGCGCCGCAGCCTCGGAGTTAACGCAAGCACGAGCACGACGGAGAGCAGCTCGAATGCGTTTGTGTATTTGCAAAGAAAGCCGACGCCGATGAGCAGGCCTGTGAGCGGCCAATACCAGGAAAAATGCGGGCTCTTCTCGATCGCAATCCAGAAAGTAAACATCGCGGCCGTCCAAAAAAAGATCGAGAGCGGATCGATCGTCATGACAAGGTTCCCGAGATTAAAAATCGGCGTCACGTTGATCGCGAGGACCAGCCAAAAACCGGCGGCGCCGCTGTAGAGTTTTCTCGCGAAATAAAACAGAAGCAGACTCGTGCCGGCCCCGAGAATCGGGCTCCAAAAGCGGACGCCAAATTCCGTCGCGCCGAAAAGCAGCGTGCTCGTGCGAATCGCGAAAGCGACGCCGGGACCTTTGCTGAAATAGGCGGGCGCGAGACGCTCCGACCACATCCAGTAGTGCGCTTCATCGCCGCTCAGATCGAACGTGCCGAGAAGCGCGAGCCGGATCGCGGTGAGAACGGCAAGGAATATCCAGACCGCGCGGGTCGCGCTCATGTCGATGGGTCGCCCAGCAAACGCGGGTGATTGTTGAAGAGGTTGGGCGCCCAGCGTCGCGCAAGGCGTTTCCATGAAAATTCCAGGAGCGCGAAGATGAGCAATGTTTCACCGAGCGCCATGAAAACCGTCCCGAGAATATCGCTGGGCCAATGCGCGCCCAGATAGATGCGCGAGTAAGCGACCGCGCCTGCCAGAAGAGAATAGAGCCAGCCCCAACGCCGGAAAAAGAGCGCGCAGAGGGTGGCGATGATAACGTTATCGGTCACGTGACCGGATGGGAATGACGGCCCGGATTTGACGCGATCGGTTTGATCGGAATAGCGAATCTTCGGCTTCCGAAACAGGGTCAGGAATTCTGGGCGCGCTTTTTGCAGCTCGACCATGCGGACGCGTTGCACTTGTTTCGGGCGTTTGCGTTCGATCGCGGCTTTGAGCGGGCCGACCGTGAGTTGCTCTGCCATGAAAAGCGTAATCGCGACGCAAAAAACGAACGCGCGCCCCTTGAATCCGCAAAAGATTAGCGCATAGAGCACCACCACGACGAACAACGGCTTCCAGATATCGACGTTGCTGATCGCGGCCATGAACAAGTCGAGCGCCGGGCTCGTCCATTGCTCGTTAATGAGATGAAAAATGAACTGATCCATTGCGGCGCGTCCGGGTGGGACGTGGCCCGGCACGATACGGAGCTACCATCGACGAAACAAGCGCTTAGCGCCCGCGCGCTTCTGCTCATAATCGTGCTCGCAATAATCCCGGTCCCTTTCCGATCTGCGGAGGCACAGATGCCGTCTGCAAAAGATATTCTCGCATCGGTGCGGATGCAGCAGTCAAGGCAGCAGGTCGATCTGGAAGGTCAGCTGCGCGAAAATCAAATCGTCGTTCCATTTCATCTCACGCAAAACGGGCCGATCACGCGCTATTCGTTTTCGAACCCGGATGAAGCGCTCCAGTTGCGCCTGGGCGAAAACGACTCACGACTCGAAGAAGTTACGCGCAGCGGAGTCGAAAAAGTCACGCCAGCGGAATTTGACCACAAGGTTCGCGGCACCACGGTGAGCTACGAGGATCTCGCGTTGAAATTCCTTTACTGGCAAAACGCGCGCGTCCTTGGCGAAGATACGATCCGCACCCGCAACTGCTGGAAGCTTCAATTGCAACCGCCGCCCTCCCGGCAATCGCAATACGCCGGAGTGATGCTTTGGGTGGACAAGGCGAGCGGCGCGCTTATGCGGATGGAAGGTTACGATCGCGAGGGACGACTCGCGAAACGATTCGAGGTGGTCTCAGCGCAGAAGATCGATGGGCGCTGGTTTTTGAAACAGATGCGGATCGAGGAGCTTGCGCCTGGAACGGGCAAAGTTCGGGCGCGCACGTATCTCGAAATCAAGAAGTGATGACGGTCGCTTTTCTGCGCTGGCGCAAGCGGCGGAGCGCTTGTTAAAGCGTATCAGTTGCCGTAAATCGACGGCGCTATTTGTTTGGCCCAGCCGCCTGCACGATCTCTGCGAAGCTGCGCGGATCGAGGCTCGCGCCGCCCACAAGCGCGCCGTCAATGTCCGGCTGTGCCATTAATTCGGCGGTGTTGTCCGGCTTCACGCTACCGCCGTATTGGATGCGCACTTTGTCGGCCGTCGATTCATCGGAAAGTTTTCGCAATGTCTGGCGGATGAACGCATGCGCTTCCTGCGCCTGCGCGGCGGTGGCGGTTTTCCCTGTGCCGATCGCCCAGACCGGCTCGTAAGCAATCACGGTTTCGTGCAGCTCCTTCGCGCCGAGATTCGCCAGACTGCCGCGAAGCTGCAATGCGAGAATTTTCTCGACGTTCCCGCGTTCCCGCTGCTCCAGCGTTTCGCCCACGCAAACAATCGGCCGCAACATCGCCTCATGCGCGGCGCGAACTTTACGATTCACGATTTCGTCGGTCTCGCCAAAAAGCGCCCGGCGTTCGCTGTGCCCGAGAATCACGTAACGAACAAAAAGATCGCGCAACATCGCGGGGCTGATCTCGCCGGTGAACGCGCCGCTCCGTTCCCAATGCATGTTCTGCGCGCCGACTCTGATGTTTTGCGATGGGCCGAGCGCCTCCATCACCCTCACGATCGCGGTGAAAGGCGGGACGATCACTACCTCGACGTCGCCGATCTCGCCGATCTCCATGAGCAACGTTTCGACAAACGCCACCGACTCGCTCTGCGTCATGTTCATCTTCCAATTCGCGGCGATGATTTTTTTTCGCATGGTTACTTGTTGGTTAAGGCCGCGACTCCAGGCAGTTCTTTGCCTTCCAGTAATTCGAGCGATGCGCCGCCGCCGGTAGAGATAAACGTCATCTGTTTATCCAGCCCGGCCTCCTTTACCGCAGTCACAGAATCGCCCCCGCCGATGATCGTCCTCGCGCCCGATTTCGCGAGCGCCTCCGCGATTGCGATCGTCCCCTGCGCAAATTCGGGAATCTCGAAAATTCCGACCGGCCCGTTCCATAAAATCGTTTTCGCTTTCGCAATCTCGTCTTCGTAGAGCGCAATTGTGGCGCGTCCGATGTCGACCGCCTGCCAGCCCTCGGAAATTCCATGCGCGGGTTCCACGCGGCTCGTGTTGCGCGCGGAAGCGCCGCGCTTGATCTCGCGCGTTTCGACTGCATCGACGGGCACGAGAAATTTTACACCGCGTTGCTTCGCGAGATCGATCAGCTCACGCGCGAGATCGAGCTTGTCGGCTTCCACTCGACTGCTCCCCACGGGAATGCCTTTCGCGCTCCAGAACGTATTCGCCATCGCCCCGCCGATCAGGATCGTGCTCGCTTTTTCCATGAGCGCTTTGATCACGCCGATTTTATCCGAAACCTTTGAGCCCCCCATGATGACGACGAACGGTTTTGCCGGCTTCTCGAGTTCGTCGCCGAGATATTTCAGCTCCTTCTCCATCAGAAACCCCATCGCGGATTGTTTTACGAATTTCGTGATGCCCGCCGTGCTCGCATGCGCGCGGTGCGCCGCCCCAAAAGCATCGTTCACAAAAACGTCGCCGAGCTTCGCGAGCTCTTCCGCGAACATCGAATCGTTCGCTTCTTCGCCCGCGTAAAAACGAACATTCTCGAGCAGCGTCACGTCGCCCTCCTGCATATGCGCGATGATCTGCTCCGCGTCGGCGCCGATGCAATCGTGGCTGAACGCGACCGGGTGATTGATGAGCGTGTGAAGATAATCGGCCACCGGTCGCAGCGAATATTTTTCAACGGCCTCTCCTTTAGGCCGGCCAAAGTGTGCCATCAGAATCGTTTTTGCGCCGCTCTCGCGCAGGTAATTAATCGTGGGCAACGACTCGCGAATGCGTGTGTCGTCGGTGATCGCGACATGTCCTTCGCGCTCCTCGGTCGGCACGTTGAAATCGACACGCACGAGCACGCGCTTCCCGCGCACATTTAGGTCGCGAAGGGTGAGTTTGTTCATTACTTCTTCTTCTCCTGCTCCTGCTCTTGATCCTGCTCGTGCTCTTCTTCTAAGTATCCGTCTTCGTCTTCGCGCAAAACGTCCGCGCGATCGGAAAAGCGCTTGAGGAGCCCTATGAGCATCCGAACGATGCGCGCGAGCTGTTGTTTGGCTGAACTGACCTGCTGGAAAGTGCTCAGCTTCCGCACCACGAGCACGTCCAGGCACGCAGCACATTCCAGCGCGGAACCTCGAGCCATTTCAAGGAATCGAGCGCGATCTCGGGTGGAGAACTTGCCGTTCCCTTCCGCGATGTTGAGCGGAATACTGGTCGACGCCCGATCGAGTTGATCTTTGGCCGCTGTCTTTCCTTCAATCTTCGAGAGAAATTCGCCAACCCAGCCACAGAAGGCAATTGAGTCCCGATAAACTTCCGGTTTCTCGTGGTCGAAAACTGGATGATCTGGAAGAGGAGTAGGAGCAAGAGCAGGAGTGTTCGGCGCGTCTTCCGTCCTGCTCATGCTCATGCTCCTAATCCTGATCTTTTTTATTTCCCGAGCAGCTCGAGCATTTGCACACAGCGATTGCTGTAGCCCCACTCGTTGTCATACCAGCCAACGACTTTCACAAATTTATCGCCCAGCGCGAGCGTCAGCTTGCTATCGAAGATGCACGAATGCGGGTTGCCAACGATGTCGGACAAGACCAGCGGATCATCGGAAAATTCCAGCACTCCTTTATAGCTCGCGTTGTTCGCGGCCTCTTTGAATGCCTCGTTCACTTCGTCCGCGCTCGCTTTCTTCTTCAAGACCGCCACGAAATCGGTCACCGATCCATCCGGCGTCGGAACGCGGAAGGCGCCTCCGTTAAGCTTGCCTTTCAGTTCAGGAATCACCTCGCCGATCGCCTTCGCGGCGCCGGTGCTCGAGGGTACGATATTGACAGCCGCCGCCCGCGCGCGGCGCAAATCCTCGTGCGGAAGATCGAGGATGCGCTGGTCGTTCGTATACGAATGGATCGTGCTCATGAAACCCCATTCGACCCCAAATTTGTCGTTCAACACTTTCGCGAGAGGTGCGAGGCAATTCGTCGTGCAACTCGCATTCGAGACGATCGTGTGCTTCGCCGGGTCGTAGAGATTGTCGTTAATTCCGAGGCAGATCGTAACGTCCGGGCTTTTCGCCGGCGCGCTGATCAGGACGCGTTTCGCGCCGCCTTTGAAATGTAATTCCGCTTTGTTGCGATCGGTGAAAAATCCGGTCGACTCGAGGACAACATCGACGCCCAGATCCCGCCACGGCAGCGCGCCCGGATCGCGTTCTTTCATGATCCGGATTTTGTGGCCGCGCACGATGATGTTCTGCTCGTCGTAGCCGACGTCGCCGTTGAATTTCCCGTGCACGGAGTCCCATTTCAGGAGATGCGCGAGCGTGTGGGTATCGGTTAGATCGTTGATCCCACGGACGCGTTCCACTTCCTCCTGCGACATGGCGCGCAAGACATTGCGCCCGATCCGTCCGAAGCCGTTGATGCCGTAATTTGCCATAGAAAAAATAATGAAGGTTTCGAGTTTTGCGGCGGCCGCCCGGATGTCGTGCGGCGAAGCTCGTTACAAGTAAATCGCGGCGCCGCGCGAGGCAATGAAGAACTCGCGGCGCCGACCGTCGAATCAACCGCCGAATTTTATGAGAAACTGGAAGGTAATTTATGCGGCCGGACATTGCGCGATCACCGCTTTCTGTCTCTTCGCGAAATCCGCGGAGGCCGCGCCGCGCGATGCTTCGCATGTGAAAACGGTCCTCGCGCTCGGCGACAGCCTGACTGCCGGCTTTCGCCTCGAGCGCAGGCAGGCATATCCCGCGTTGCTCTCGGAGAAAATTCGCGGCACGAAGTACGACTGCGAGGTGATCAATGCCGGGGTGAGCGGAGATACCAGCGCCGGCGGCCTGCAGCGGTTACCGACTTATCTGCGCCGCAGGATCGACGTGCTGATTCTCGAGCTCGGAATCAATGATGCGTTTCGTGGCATTCCGGTGGATCAGATCCGCGCAAATCTGCAATCGATCATCGACCAGACGAAAGCGCGTTCGCCGAACGTGCAGATCATTATCGCCGGAATGCAGCTGCCTCAGTTCACGAGCGATCCGTATGTCGCCGCGTTCGCCGCGATCTTTGCCGATCTCGCCGAAAAGAATCACGCGGCGCTGATTCCATATTTTCTCGAGGGCATCGGCGGCGATCCCGAGATGAACCTCGGCGACGGCATCCATCCAAACGCCGCCGGTCAGCGTCTCCTCGCGGAAAGAGTGTGGCGCTTGCTGGAACCGATCCTGCAGAACAACGTCGCCAGGGACAGGCCTCGGGTGAACTAGAAAAACGCCGAATCGGCGCCCGTTCGCACAGACTTGTAATCCTGAGCCGCGTCAGACGGCGAAGGACCTCACAAATGCGGGGCTGAGCGTCGCGTTCATTCGGATAAGCCACAACGCCGCAGCTCAATTGCTGCCGCGCCACAATGGCAAACCCGCGAGGCAGCAGGTTAGCTCACCGACGGTTGCTGTTGCGTCAGGCAGTGGAACGCGCCCAGCCCCCAGATTAGTTCGCGACAATCAATCGGGATGATTTTGCGTGTCGGAAACAGGTTTGTGATCGTCTCCACGGCACGCGCGTCATTCGGATCTGAATATGTCGGCACAAGCACGGAACTGTTCGCGATATAAAAATTCGCGTAGCTCGCGGGCAATACGAGCTCTTCGCGTTCCATTTTCCGCGGCAGCCGCATGGTGACGATCTCCAGCGGACGTCCGTTGATCTTCATCGCTCGCAGGCGCGCAAGGTTTTCCTGAAGCGCGTCGTAGTTCGCGCTCGCAGAATCTTCTTCCACAACCGCGACAACTCTTCGCTCGCCGACAAAACGGGCGAGGTTATCGATGTGGCCATCCGTGTCATCGCCTTCAGTGCCGCGCCCAAGCCAGAGGATCTCGCGCACGCCGAGGTAATCGCGCAGCCGCTGTTCGATCTGCTCGCGCGTCAGATCTGGATTGCGATTTTCATTTAACAGACACGATTCTGTTGTGAGCAACGCGCCGGCACCATTCACATCGATCGAGCCACCCTCCAGGATCATCCCGCCATCGAAAACCGGGACCTTCAGCGCCTGCGCGACGCGCGTTGGCACCACGTCATCCAGATCAAACGGCGGATACTTGCCGCCCCACGCGTTGTGACCCCAATCGACAACTGCGAGCCGCGGCTCCTCCTTGCGCGTCAGGAAAATCGGGCCGTGATCGCGGCACCACGGTTCGTTCGTTGGGATCGTGTAAAACGCGACGCGATCAAGCGGCAGACCCTCCAGCACCGCGCGCGCTTCTGCTTCGTGCGCGCCGTTGCAGACATTGATGCGGACCGGCTCCGATTCGATCAACGCGGCGACCATCGCGCGGAACGTCGGCATCACCCGATCGTACGAATCCGGAAAGCTGATCCCCTCACGGCGGGGCCACGACAGCCATGTCGCAGAATGCGGCTCCCATTCTGCCGGCATGCGGTAACCGAGCGAGGCCGGTGTTGGTTGAGCTGTTGTCATTTTCGTTGAAATACCATTACACAATCGCCTTCGCCGCCGTCGCGCGGCGTTGTTGCGCAGCAAGCAGCGGCGGCAGGTCCAGTAACGCCGGCGAGATGGAGGTCTCGATGAAACGTGCCGCTTCCGATTTCAACTGCGCCCACCGCTCCCACTCCAGGAGCGGCGCACCGACGATGTGACGCAGCAGGCTCCGCCATTCCATGAGCGCGCGTTCGATATCGCCCGCGCGAAGCGACTCGGTCAGCGATTTGTAACGCGCACCCGGATTCGCGTTCACCTCGCGGATCACTTCCGATGCGCCTGATCCGTAGTGAATCGGCACCCCCATCTCCAGATAACCCGGCTGATCCGCGCGGCCATACGTTCGCTGGCAAAGAATGCCGAGGCGACCGCCCATGACGGCGTCCTCCCCGGCAAAACGCGGCCCGGCCCGGATATTCGCAATATCGAATATGAGTTCTTCGATTGCGTAGGAATCCTCCTCCAGCGCAGCGGCAATCGCGAGACCTTCGCCGCCTTGGAAAAATGAAAACACGCGGCCACGTCGCGTGGGTCTTCCGTCAGGCTCGACCAAACCGAGAACGCGCCACGCGTAGGCGGGAGACGATTCGATCGGCGTGGTCAGGCCATGCTCGCGCTCCGAACAATCACGGCAGACCGGAGGCAGGGCCTCGCGCTCCGGTGGCGACTGCAGCGCCCGGCTGTGCGAATCAACCTGCGCGCGAATTTCCACGGCTGAAAAATCAACTCGCGCCGTCATCGTGTTGCCGCGTGTCACCAGTTCCGCGATTTCTCCTCCGGTTAATTCCAGGATGCGCGGCAGGATCTGATCTTCGAACGCCGCCTTTGTAAGCTTTGCGATCTGCCGGTCCTGTGCGGCCAACACCTTGCGCAGCCATTTGACCGGTATGAGATTTTCATCGTCAACTGCGATCGCGAGCGGAATTTCGCGTCCGTAAATCCCTTGCTCGCGCAGCTTGCACAGATTGCCAAAGCCTCTCCCGTCGAGCATCCGGGGAAGTGTCAATGCCGGCACCCAGCGTTCCTCCTCGCGCACGAGCAATTGACCTAACGACACGTTGACCGGCTCCGCTCGCGGTTCCCATTCGCCCGCCGAGTTCAACATCTCCGTCACCGGCCGGCGAATGAAGCGCGCGCGTTCCGCGTCGACCCACAACCCGCATGGTTTTGCGCCTGTCGAGAGTGAATGCTCGACGCCGAGCGGCACCGTCTGCGTGCTATAAAGCGAGCGACTCAGCTCGACCGCCGCGGCAAATGGTTGCTCGCCCCGCGCCGCTGCGCCCTCCATTACGCCCACCAGACTCGGCCAATCCACCTGCGTCGCCCGCTTCAGTTGCCGCGCCCGCGCGTCACCCAGCCTCGGGATGTCGGGAAGCGACAGGACGTAGCCAACTTCATCAAGACCGCGACGCCCGGCCCGGCCGAACATTTGCAGCAGCTCATCCGGTTGCACATGGCGCTCGAAATTCCCCGCCTTGTAGCGCGTGTCGGTGATAAGCACCGATCGCATGGAAAAATTTATACCCGCCGCAAGACCCATCGTCGCCACGACGACATTCAGTTGTCCGGCCTTTGCCAGAGGTTCGATCACGCCGGCGCGAACGGCGTAGCTGAGGCCGCTATGGTGATAGGCGACGCGGTTGCGGAGCAACTTCGTCAGCCGCTTGCCGGCGAGCGCCTCCTGCGCCGGCGAAAGTGTGAGCGGATCGCGCACCGCGATGGCGGAGGCGATTGCCTGGGCCATTTCTTCGCTCGCATTTCGTCGCGGAGCGAAGACGAGCACCGGCGCAAGATCAGCACGCAAGGCGCGCCCGATCATGCGCGGCCAGAAACTGCGGCCCTGCACGAATTGCGAATCGGGCAGGTCACGCAGGTCTATTTGCTCGAGAGGAACTGGCCGCTCTTCGTGCGCAACCAGGAGCGGATCGCGCCCGATCCGTTGCAACCACGCCACCACATCCTGCGGGTTTTGCACGCTGCCGCTCAGGAGAAGTAATTGTGTGCGCGGCGGCGCGAGCGCGAGCGCCAGTTCGTAATGCACGCCACGGACTGGATCGCCAATCATCTGATACTCATCCACCACGAGCAGGCGCGGGCCTTCCCGGCGCAGAAA